>JASFIV010000196.1:0-9000 GCA_050122475.1 Desulfobacterales bacterium
TTTGTTAAGAGCACTGAGCACCAAGTATGCGACCTTCTATTTTACGACGTCCCTTCTTTTTCTGGATGTCTTGCCTTACGGATCGGCAAATATCTTCAGTTTTCTGTTTCCGCGCAGCGCCGGGCGAAAACCGGTTGATGATTTCGCAACACTGTCCAATGTGTTGGGGAGGGCGTGGTGGGCTGAAAAGCGCCGGACCAACAAACGCTATATTGCCACGCAGCATGTATTGGAAAAAGCCAAGAATCACAATGCCGGCTCTAAATCAATCAAACCCTATGAAATTGTAGAACCGTCGCGAATGGCCAAGTCATTAACCTTTCTTAAACTAGGCCGTGCGGATCTAAATTCACCAGAATTGCAAAGAATCATTAAAAGTGCATACCGTCAGCAGGCCAAGACCCATCACCCCGATCAGGGAGGAGACGCTGCCGTTTTCTTGCGGGTTCAACAGGCTTATGAGCAACTGATGGACTGGGCTGAAAATCCGACCTATACGCGCCGCCGCGGTTTTCCAGACAAATGGTTTTATGAAGGTAGTACAAACCGCTGGATACAGCCCGCCCCCATAAAACTGGCTTAAAACCGCATAATTTTCCCGATGGCTGCGCAATGCCAGGTTGAGCCCGTTGTCCCGTAAAAGATAAATTCAGACCATTGTTTTGTTAACCGGCAAACCGGCCAACGGTCTCAACGGGCCAACCGGTTAACCGACGGCGGCGGCCACCATGGCCTGTACATTTTCCAGTTTGGCATTGGCCGGGATATCACAGCCGGATTGCAATATAAAACCCTGCGGGCCAAGCTGCCGGATCAGGCGAGTGCAATATGCGTAGATATCCTCGGGCTCCTTTAAAAACAGCATCGACGCCGGAACATCTCCCATAATACACATGTGATCGCCCAGAATTTCCTTGGCTTTGAAAATATCGGTTTCACCGTCAAGGGCCATAATACATTTTGCCCGCGGAAGTTCTTTGAACATGTCAAGTTCACGCGTCCAATCTGAATCCAGGTGCAACAGCGCAATCAGACCGGCATCAACCACCTCGACCACCAGTTGGCGGTAGTAAGGCCACACAAACCGACGCCACATCGCCGGAGATAATAGGCAGGGGGCCGCACGCCACCCGCCCACCCAGACCAGCGGATAACCCTTTCTTTTTGCCCGTTGGATGGCCGCACCTGACAGATGAGGCCAGATGACATCCATAACGGCTTCGACTTTTTCGGGTATGTCCATCAGATCGATGGCAAACTCCATTAACGAGCGTGCCCCGCACAGCAGTTCAATGGGCGTCGTTATATCGCCGCCGCTGAGCACGGGGACGCCGATAGAGCGCCACTCAGTGCGGACGTCGACCGACCGTCGCTGCGGCGGCAGATATTCCGGGGGCACATCTTTGAGGATGCGCTCGCGCATCATTTTCTGAAAAAAGTCCAACCATCCATGATGCAAAATGCGATCATAGTCAGTACGATCCATCAACTGGGTTTCGGTTACCTGCCACATCTCATTTTCCGGTAAATCCACTCCCGGTACGCGAACCTTTGACATAAAGTCGTAGCACAGGCCATACGGCCAAAAAGCCCCATAGTTAATCGCATCGCCATCACCCACCAGCTCAAATGCTTTGATCATGGTGTCAATATTGGTTTGGGGGGATTTCAGGAAGGCCGCCACAGGTGTCCGGGTGGCATAGGCCGCAAAGCCGGAATACTCCAGAACAACCGGCGTACGATCCGGCTCCTCCAGCGCCACCGCCTTCAGAATCCGCTTTAACCGCTCATTATATAGATCTTCAGTGCTCATGCTTTTTGGCGTTGGTTTTTTCACCGCAGACCCGCAAGTTGGTTGAGCCGGTTAGGCCCGTTTGCCCGTTGTGCCGGTTAAAAATGGAAAAGCTCTAATTTAAATCTGTACGGGCTAACGGGCTCAACCGGCTCAACCGGCAAACCCTATAGTAGCAAAACAGCTATCGGCCAAAAGGTGTGTTTTCAAATCGATTCTAGCGGGCGAAGACCGCGCCCTTATCCGCGCTGGACACCATCTGCATATAGCGGGCCAGATAGCCGCTAGTGACCTTCGGCTCAAAATCGGGCAAAGCAGCGATTCGTTTGCGAATCTCTTCCTCGGTTAATTGAACGTTCAGGCTTTTTTGAGGGATGTTGATTTCGATGATATCGCCTTGGCGCAGTGCTGCGATCGGGCCGCCGGCCGCAGCTTCCGGAGATACATGCCCGATAGCCGCTCCGCGACTGGCGCCGGAAAAGCGTCCATCGGTGATCAGGGCCACGTGCTTATCCATTCCCATGCCGGCCAACGCCGATGTGGGCGATAGCATTTCGCGCATGCCGGGTCCACCCTTGGGCCCTTCATATCGAACAACGATCACCTCGCCTTTTTTAATTTGCCCATCCATGATGGCCTTAAAAACATCTTCTTCGGAATCAAAAATGCGGGCCGGACCTGAGTGGGACAGCATTTCTTCAGCGACGGCCGCCTGCTTTACAATGGCGCCATCCGGCGCCAGGTTGCCGGACAGGATGGCCAGACCTCCGCTGCTGTGGACCGGCTTTTCAATTGAACGAATCACCGTATAATCTTTCACACCGGCGTTAATATCTGCGAGCATGTCTCCAACGGATTTTCCATAGACTGTCGGCGGATCCGGTTTGATGAGCTTGGCTTTTTGCAGTTCGGCCAAAATGGCAGGGATTCCACCGGCATAAAATAGATCTACGACATGGTGAGGACCGGCGGGTGCAATAGAGGTCAAATGAGGCACCTTGGCGGTAAAAGGATCCAGATCCCTGAGGGTTAAATCCAAACCGGCATAATAGGCCAGAGCCGGAATGTGCAGTGCCGTATTGGTTGAACCGCCCAGCGCCATATCGGCCGCAATGGCATTGTGAAATGCATTTTCGGTCATGATGTCGCGCGGCTTCAAGTCCTTTTTGACCAGCTCGACCGCTTTGTAGCCGGTCTCTTTAGCGAGCCATATTCGTTCCGAGAAAACAGCCGGAGCACTGCCATTATACGGCAGAGACATGCCCAGCGCTTCCGAAAGGTTGTTCATGGTATTGGCGGTGAACATACCCGAACAGGAGCCGGCACCGGGGCAGGCCGCGCATTCAAATGTATTCAGTTCATCAGCAGAAATTTTACCGCTTTTAAAGCGACCGACGGCTTCAAAAACTTTGTCCAGCCCGGTATCTTTACCATGGACTCTGCCCGGCAGCATCGGACCGCCGGACAAAAAAATCGAGGGAATGTTTAGCCGGGCAGCAGCGATGAGCATACCTGGTATGATCTTGTCACAGGATGCCAGCAAAACCAGTCCATCAAAAGGATGCGCGACCGCCATGGTTTCCACGGTGTCGGCAATCAACTCTCTGCTGGGAAGAGAATATTTCATGCCATCGTGGTTCATGGCGATGCCGTCGCAAATGCCGATGGTGTTAAAGACCAGCGGTGTGCCACCGGCAGCGTAAATGCCGGCTTTGACCGCATCCACCAGCTTATCCAAATGCATATGCCCCGGTATGATTTCATTAAATGAGTTGGCGATGCCGATGATTGGCCGCTCCAACTCCCAATCCGTAAAGCCATCTGCCCGTAACAGGGAACGATGGGGTGCCCTTTCGGGGCCTTTGGTCATCAAATCACTTCTTTTACCCATTGGTCTGTTCCTTATATTCAAGTACGCGGTTATCTATAAAACTGCAGTTGAATACGCCGGATACATATCTTACCACGAAGAACACGAAGATAACGAAGGGATCATCATTTTATCTTTGTCTTTTCGTGTCCTTCGTGCCCTTCGTGGTTATATAACCAGCACTTGAGCTTTCTGCCTAGCGGTATTCATGTATTATTTGTCAATTGGTTTCAGCAATTTTTCCACATATACCTGGACGGGGATCAGCTTTTGGGCCAGCATAATTTCTTCGGTTTGTTGCCAGGCGGCCGTATCAATTGTGCCAAATTCAAAATTCATTGAGGGCATCATCAACACGCGGGTGGCCGGCAATTGCTGGCGGACGATCTCTTCAGGCGTTTCTTTGTTGTATTTTAATACCAGTGCAATCGCTTTTTCTGTGTTGGCAGGGTCCAGAGCCTCCCGCCACCCCTGAAGCAACGCTTTGATGAAGTTTTCAACGGTTTCACGACGCTCGTCGAGCATTTTACGAGTGGTGACCACCGAGTTGGCAACAAACCGGATTCCCAATTTACTGGGATCCATCAAATCGAAGCGCTCACCAGCTTTTTGTAATTTGGCACCGATAATGGGCGCCTGGGCGTTGCGATAAAGGGGCCAGAGGTCGACTTTGCCCTGGTAGAAGGGGGTGTAGTCGTAACGCACACTGAAAAGGTTTACTTCACTTTCCTGGATGCCATATTTGGCCAGCAGCGCACGCATGATGGTTTCATCATTGCCCCCATGGGTAATGCCGATGGTTAACCCTTTGAGATCCTGCGGTGTCTTTAGCGGTGTCTTATCCGGTCGAAAAATCCAATGCAATGGATTGATTTGAAAAAGCTGGGCAATGACGACAATCGGTGAGCCTTTGGAAACCGCCCTGATCACCTGATCGGCTGAAGCAACGCCAAACTGCGCATGGCCCAATTCCAGCTCCTTGATGGCGTCTTTTTCAGGCCCCCCCGGTTTAACGTTGACCGTCAAGCCGTGTTTTGTGAATAATCCGCTGTCAAGTGCGTATAGATCCCCGACCACACTGATGTTGTACAGCCACTTCAGGCGGTAATTGACTTCTTCCAGAGGTTTTTCGGCCTCCGGGGCACACCCTGCCAAGATGAGAATAAGGATCATACCGATTGCGGGCAAACCGAGTTGATGAAACAGGTATCGCTGCATGCTGGGTCTCCTTTAGTTTACGGCGAATTTACCCGTTGTTTGCAGGTGCTGTTGTGTGAATGTGCTAAACACTGCCAATGCGCCTTTTAATAACGATGCCGAGCCATTCCAGAAACACCAGATAGACCGATGTGCAAACCCCGATTAAAAACAGGGCAACCAGTATTTTTGCCAGATCGCTCTGATAAAGGGCAATACGGATACTGTAGCCGATACCCGCATTGGCTGCAATAAATTCTGCCACAATTGTGCCCACCATGGCCAGGGTGGCGCTACCGACAATAACCGTTATCAGTTTATGGCTATTTTCAAAAGCCCGGATTTTGACCTGAAGTTGCCAGTTCATTCTACGGGTGGATTCAAAGAAATGCTCGATTTCCGCCACCGGCTCCGACAGTATCCCAATGATTGATAGCAATAACGGAAAATAGCAGATCATTGCGGCTATGAGTAAGCGGGAGGAAAGGCCGTCTCCCAACAGAATAAAGATGATCGGCGCCACGGCCACAATCGGATAGGCCTGAATATTGTAGGCGGCCACACGGATAAAAGAACCGATCCAGATGGTTAAGCGCCCTATAATTCCCACAGCTGTTGCCATGCAAATGGATAATACGTGGCCCAGAATGGCAACCGCCAGAGTGTTGAGCACCGCCAACAGGTATAGCCCGAAATAGCGCCGGCACGTGATCCAGATCTCAGACAGGCTCGGGATGACGTAATCGGATAAATTGAGGCTATATTTCACCAGCATCAGGGCGGCAAAGCCAATGAAATAGATCATTAAAAATTGATAAATACGCCTATGCAGCATTGACGATCTCCAGCATACATTGCTCAAGATTCTTTTCCTGCAATGACTGATGGCCATCAAAATCCTGCCCTTGCAGCGAAACGGCCTGCGGTTGTTTATGGTGACTGCGCAGCACAAGGATCTGTTTGCAAAATTTGGCAACCTCAACCACATTATGGGAGATATATAAAAAGCAGCGATCGGGGTAAAGCGCCTTGATTTTTAATATTATTTTTTCTTTCGTGATTTCATCAACATTGGCCAGACTTTCATCCATGATCAGCAGGTCGAAGTCCTGAAGCAAATAACGTGTCAAATTGGTCCGATTTTGCTGTCCCAGGGACAGTTGTGCGAAGCGGGAATTCAAAATGGGCTCGAGCCCAAAGGAATCCACCAATTCTTCCATACGCTTGCGGTTGGGTGGCGGCGTTATTTGCGTCAGGTGATCATGGACACTGGACCAACCCGGAAGCCGCTCCAGATTATAGGTGTAAAGGACATGCTCCATTTGATTGATTCGAATATCTCCGGAAAATTCTTTGATTGTCCCGGTGATCATCTTTGCAAGGGTCGTCTTACCGACACCGGATGGTCCGAACAGTGCGTGAAAACCAGGCTCGGTCACCTGGCAGCTCAATTGCCGGAATACGTTTCTGGCCGAACCCGGATAGGTATAATCGATGTCCCTTAATTCAAGCTGCATATCACCTCTAAAAATAAAAATAGAACTAAAAAGAGCTCAAATTTGAATTAATGACTGATCTGTCAGCGTCAGTCTCTTTAGGCCTTCGGCGGTCATCACATAGTCATCCTCCAATCCGACGACACCGGTTTGGGGGAAAACAAATTTAGGCTCCAGGGCCAGCACCATACCATTTTCTAGATGGCCTTCAAAACGCGGGGCAATGATCGGATATTCATCGATTTCCAGCCCGATGCCATGCCCGATGAATTTGACCTGACCTTCTCCATATCCCATAAAAAAATCGGCCAGGCCATCTTGTTCCGCCTTATGAGCAGCTGCTTCATAGAGCTCGGCACATGAAATTCCCGGCCGGGCTTTGTCAACCAAAAGAGATAGGATATCCTGCGAACAGGCGTAGGCCCTTTTTAGGCGCTCAGAAAGCGTTCCGACAACATAGGTTCTGAATTGATCGCCGATATAGCCGTTAATCGCGATCCCGTAGTCGACCCCGATGGGTTCGTTGCGCTTTATTTTGCGAAAACCGGCTCCCTGAGCCATGGCCGGTGTATTGCCGGTGCCGCCGTGGGGACTGTTCAGCAGCGAAACGGTTGCGCCACTGTCACCGGCCAGCACATGGGCGTAGGTCATTTCCTGGTTCCAACCGCGCATGCGCAAGGTGCCCATATGGCCCTCACGTCGCGCGATCATGGCCAGATGCCCGTCTATTTCCAGCTCGGTAATGCCCTCGCGAATAATATTTTTGAGTTCCGTCAAACCGGTGTGCAATACAGCGGCAGACTTTTTAATCTGTTTAATTTCATAGTCTGACTTTACCATACGCAACCTGCGGATGAGGCTGGATATATCCTTCCAGGCGCATTGCGGCAGGGATTGCTGAAACCACAGATACAGGTTAGCCGGCAGAACATCCATCTCAAGGCCGGCCCGCTCCAATCGATTAAAGCCGAAGTCCCTTAAGATATGTGGAACCGTATTTTTGTTTTCGACCGGGATGATATTGTCTAATGAAGATTCAAATTCGGCCCGCTTGAGATTTTTTTGGACCATCAGGATGGGCTCACCGTGGGCGGGCACAAACAAAACAGCAGATTGTATGGTTCCGCTAAAGTAATAGAGATCGGCGTTCTGCAAAATAAAGGCACCGTCCAGCCGGCGGTCTGCCAGTTGGGTCTGGAATCTTCCGATACGCTGATGTATTTCCTGACGGGGGACGGTATGCATTATTTTTGCTTCATTTGATGGTGTTTATACCCGCTGCTGGGTTTGCCGCAAATATAGATACAGACCGATTCCGCCTGCAATCATCAGCGCGCAAAGAATCTGACCCATAGAAAAGGATAGAAAGATCAAGCCGATATGGGCATCGGGTTGGCGAAAGAATTCGATAAAAAACCGCACGGTTCCATAACCGATCACATAAAAAGCGAGCATGGCGCCCCTGGGTTTTTTAATTTTGCGGATACACCAAAGAATAACAAAAAGAAAAACACCCTCAAAAAAGGCTTCGTATAGTTGGGATGGATGCCGCAGCGCCAGGTCCGGCGCCTGGGGAAAATACATGCCGATTGGTGCGGTGGTCACCCGCCCGAATAACTCACCGTTCATAAAGTTTCCGAGCCGGCCAAAGGTATATCCAAGGGGCACCACGGTAAAATATAAATCCACCGCATCCCAGAAATCCAGTTTGTTTTTGCGGAGGTACCATGTGACAGCCAGCAATGCCCCGATCAGCCCCCCATGATAGGACATACCGGAGATGCCGGTAAACGTAAAGCCGTTTGAGAACGAAAACGGTAAAAAGATCTCAAGCGGATGGCGCAGATAATAGGCTAGATTGTAAAATAACACATAACCCAAACGAGCGCCGATAATCAGGCCCAGAATGGCGTAGGTGGTGATATCATTAACCTGATCTTTGGTGAACGCGAAACGTTCTTCATGCTTGATGCGGTACAGCACCAGGATATAGGTCAGGGCAAAGGCTGCAATATATGACAATCCATAATACTGGACTTTGAACCAACCGATTTCAAATATAACCGGGCTTATGTTTTGCGGCAGGTGCTGCCACCAATCCCAGAATTCACTCATTAAAACGTGCTTCCCCCTCCTTTCAAAAATGTCAGCCAATCATAGGGTATTATGTTTTTTATGTCAAAGAAAGGTAGCCCCTCTATCAAATGATCTAAAATGCCTAAAATTTGGTTGATAAATTCTGGTTGTATGGAATACTAGATGCTTAGGTACATCAGTGGAAATATGTTTGATTCAATCGTCAAACCTCGGACATAAGAGTGATGACTTTATCGGATACGAGCGCAACTATTTTTAACGCAACCGTCAGTCGCAGCGGCCCGGACACCTTGCGTATCAGTTGGAAAACCAGACACAGGAATCTGCCGGTATCTGTCTTGTACGGGACGACACCAGAGACCATCCGTCAAAGGATCTCTTTAAAACAAACCAAAGACCAGACCGAGGTTTCCCTATCGGAACTGAGTCCGCATGTGGCACACTATTTTAAAATCGTTCCAGAAGAGGGCAAAGCGATCATCGCTGGTGAACGGCGTCTTCCCCTGCAGAAAACGGTGAACACCCGCGATTTGGGCGGCTACGAAACC
>JASFIV010000197.1:0-8945 GCA_050122475.1 Desulfobacterales bacterium
GTGCTCTTGGCCATTTTGAGATTTTTGGCCAGTTCACTCACCCCCAGGCCCTGTCTGGAAGAGGAAATCGCACTGAGGATGGCAAATGCCTTTTTTACGGATGGTGCGCCATATTTTTTCATAAGTCTTTTAAAATGATCTTGGAGTATTGGAGCGGTGGAGTAATGGAGTAATGGTTGAAAGAATGTCGTCTTTTTTCAGCACTCCAACACTCCAGTACTCCATGATCGTAACCCACAGCACCTTGGGCTATCTTGAATCCGCCGTTTTAGAATTAGCAGAATACTAGAGAGCATACAATTGGAAAATAGGGTTGTCAAGAAATTTCGTTCATATCGGTGAACGATCGATTGGCTGGCTTAACTTAACGGTTTACCTGTACATTCGGAGCTTAACTGCATTTTATACATTAAGATAGGGCATTTTAAAATTATTCAAAAAACCACATTTTGACTTGATTGCAAAGAACTGTTATGGTATCCATTCAATAAGATAATTTTGTTCATAATAATGAACCATTGGACTGCATGCAATCTACCGCAAAAGTGCGTTTTGCGTGAAACGGATAAAATTCCTCAGAACCCATTGCCCAACATATTGCCCTGAGCCACCAAATGAAATTTGGGTGGGGTTCTAATAAACTCAAAGGAGAGAAGCATGGCGACCGATAAGCAAGGCCTTTCAACGGCCGAAAGTCTTCGCAAAACCCGAACTTACGGTAAGTTCAGATGCCATAATCCGAGCTGCATGGAACGGATTCAGCCGGAAAAGGGCTGCAAGACCGCCAAATGCCCGACCTGCGGAATGGAGTACCGGATCCATTGGGTCAATGCCAATTTGCCGCGCATCCGGGGTCCGGTCTGGGAAGTCAACAAGAAATTGGCGGAAGAAAAATTAAAGGAAAAGGGGGTATCCTGAAATGGCGTTAAACCGAAAGATCGCTTACATTGATCTGACCACCGGTGATATTGAAACCAAACCGATACCGCTCGAGGTTCGCAAAAAATTTCTGGGCGGCCGCGGACTGGATGCGTATCTGCTGTATAACCATACTAAAAAAGGGTGCAATCCACTGGGGCCTGCCAATACGCTTTTAATCAGCGGGGGTATCCTGACCGCCACCTGCGCCTCTGCTACAGCCAGAACGCATATCATGGCCAAATCGCCGCTGACCGGGTTGCTGGGCAGCACGAACATGGGCGGCTTCTTTGCACCCGAGCTGGCCTGGGCCGGCTTTCACCACCTGGTCATCAAAGGCAAAGCCGAACATCCGGTTTACATTTATATTAAAAACGGCCAAATCGAGATTCGTGACGCCCGCGACATCTGGGGTAAATCTGTAACCGACACCCAGTGGGCCATCCGGGAAGATCTGGGTGATGAGGAAGTGAAAAGCGCCGTAATTGGGCCGGCCGGAGAAAACCTGGTTCGGTTTGCCAACGTGATGACGGGAATCAAGAATTCCGGTGGTCGCACAGGCATGGGATGTGTCATGGGTTCCAAAAATCTGAAAGCCGTGGCTGCCCGCGGGACCATGGACATCCAGATTGCCCATCCGGTTGAAGCTCTGGAATATAATAAACGCTTCATCGATCAAATCGTCAGTGCCAAAGTCAATCAGACCCAGGGCGTGTTAGGGACACCTTTTATCTGGGGTGCGACGAATTGCTGGGGCGGTGTGCGAACGCGGAATTTTCAGTACAATCAATGTGAATATGCTGATGACATCGAGCCCGAGCGCATTGATGAAATTGCTGAAGAGACCATGGGACGCCATCATATGACCGGCTGCTTCGGCTGCCAGGTGCACTGTCGGGCCCAGTATAAAGTTCCAAGCGGCCCCCTGGCTGGAAAGTATGATGAGGGTCCCGAGTACACTTCTCTGGGCGCTTTTGGGGCCGAGACCGACACCCCTCGGGCCGAAACGGTTTTGACCGGCAATTATCTGGTCAATCAGTTCGGAATGGACAATCTGGAGACCGGCAGCCTTATTTCCTGGGCCATGGAGCTCTATGAGTTGGGCATCATCACCGACAAAGAAACCGATGGGCTCGATTTGAGCTGGGGCAATGACAAGTCCGTCCTCGAAATGGTTGAACGGATTTGCTACCGCAAGGGCTGGCTGGCTGATGCCCTTGCCGACGGCGGAATTCCGGCCTCCAAAAAAATCGGCAAAAAATCCTTTGACTATCTCGTGCAGGTCAAAGGCATGAGCAATCTGCATTCAGATGAGCGGCCCACTCCGGCGCTGGCACTAAATGTGGCTACTGCATCCAGGGGATCGGACCACTTAAGAAGCCGGCCGGCCATCGATTTGTACCATCTACCGGAAAAAGTATTAAGAAAAATTTACGGCAATCCGGTGCCCTATGACGGACAGCTGAGTTCCGAACATACCGAATATGTCGGCAAACCCTGGCAGGTTTTCTGGCAGGAAAACTGCTTCATGGGCGTCGACTGTCTGGGGATCTGTAAATATCATACAACCTTTTTGGGACCGACATTGCCCAATTTCGAGGACTGGTCAAAGGTGCTTTACTATAACACCGGGCTCGAAATGACGCCCGAAGAAATCTGGGAGGTCGCCCATCGTTGCAACATGATCGAGAGGATGTTCAACCTGAGGGAAGGGTTAACCCGCGAGGATCTTGAAAAAGGCGACATGTTGAACCATCGCTATTTTGACGAACCCTGCAGGCGCGGCGCCATTGATGTGATCGGAATGACTATCGACAAGAAAAAATTCATCAAAATGGTCGATGAGTTATACAAACATCAAGGCCTTGATAAAGCGGGTGTTCCCAAAAAGGAAACATTAAAAAAACTCGGCCTCGAAAATGAGCCGTCCCGTCTACTTTAGAAAGTTATCCGTTATTAGTTATTGGTTATTCGCTTAAAAGGAAAAAAATAAATTGTCTAATAACAAATAACGAATAACAATTAACAATTATATTGGAGGAACTAAATGACTAGGGTACTATATATCGACCATCAGAAGTGCACGGGCTGCCAACTGTGTGAGCTTGTGTGTTCTGTTTCGCATGATGGAATATCGAATCCTGCCCGCAGCCGAATCCGGGTGGTTAAATGGGAGGCCGAAGGCCTGTACATTCCGATGTCCTGCCAGCAATGCCAGGATGCGCCCTGTTTGAATGTGTGCCCGGTAAAGGCGATCTCTCGCAATGAGGAATTGGAAAAAGTCGTCGTTGATTATGATGTCTGCATTGGCTGCCGTTCGTGCGTGAGCGCATGTCCTTTCGGTGCCATGGCGTTTAATCCGACCGACCGAAAGGTTTTCAAATGCGATCTTTGTGACGGCGATCCCCAGTGTGTCCGGTTTTGTGAAGAAAAAGCAGTTGACTTTGTCGAAGCCGATAAAGTGAGCATCGCCATCCGGCGTCAGGCAGCGGAACGGGTGTCTACCGCCAGCAAAGAAGCTGCGGCACTGGAGAATCAAATTTAACAGACACTTTAAGATGAACTGGTTTAAACATATTATTTTTTAATTAATACCGTTAAAATCCCAATTTTCAAGCACCGAATTTCGACTCGGCCTGAGCTCGTCGCAGGCCAAATAAAATTCAATCTTTCAATGACCTAAATGAGTTTGGCGATTTTGATATTTGGTCATTGTGATTTGCATGGTGACCCAGCTCAGGGTGGTGAGCCCTTCAACTCTGCTCAGGACCGTGAGCGTGTCGAACGGCTTGTCGAACCATTTGCAATTTGTGCTTTGTGATTTGGAATTTAAGAATTATGAGGGGCCTCCGGTTCATTCGGAGGCCTTTATTTTTTAAAGAGAAATGTCAGTCCAACGATCAGCAAATAGTGCTCCCAGTAAAATGGCCATCATCAGCAGTTTTTTCAAAGGTGAAGCCTACGGTCTTCTGGGTCCTCAGATGGCGGCCACCATCATTGAAGATCTCAGCGGCTGTGAGTGTATCGTGATTGCCGTTTGCCGGGAAGATGATCTGATTGCGCTTAAAAAGGCTCTGGCAGATTATTTTGGCGCCCACCGTCCAATCATTGGCTTTTCCGCTTTGAGTGGCCGTGAAGATTTATTTCTTCTAGCAGCCGAGCTTAAGGCCGAAGGAGCGATTACAATTCTGGCAGGCCCGCAGGCAAATGTTGATTTTATCGGTGAAAAAGGCTGGCAGGAATATCCCCATCGCTTCAAGGGCTTATGGAAATATTTCAGCTACGCTTTGCAGGGGCCGGCAGAGCAGGTTATCCCACTGCTCAGCAGTCTGGACACAAGTGACGTGTCTTCCATCCCTGGATTATTGCTGGCAAAAGCAGACGACACGGTCAGGCAAAATGCGCCCAAAGCCTGGGATGCCAAATATCTGGGGAAGGTGCGCTGGGATAATATCTACAGGCTTACAAAAGAGAGGCTGACACCCTTAAAAATTACAACGGGCCAGGTTTTACAGCACATCGGTTGCCCCCATGCAGTCCGGACCACAGAACCTATCATCGATTACCCGGCTTCCATCAGCACCGGGCATAAAAAATCAATCAAACTTCCTTTGCGAGGCTGCAGCTTTTGTGATGTGGCGGTAGACAAAGGATTTCACGGCACACTGGACACCGAAACGGTGATCCGGCAAATCCAATGTTTGCCGGAAATTCGGGGTGCCAGAAAGATTCCCTTTGAACTTATCAATGAATATCCGCTGCCGATTCTGCTCGATTTACTCGAAGCGATCCATTTGCTTGACATAGAACTAAGCCAGATCAACCTCACTTTAAGAGCCGATGGTCTCATTTCCGGGGTTGAACATTTGAAATCTTTGCTAATGGTTGCCACCCGCCGCGACATTTTTGTGTTGATCAGTTCAATTGGATTTGAGTCATTTGATGATCGCATCCTGCGGAATCTGAACAAGGGATTGAGTGTTGCCGATAACCTGCAGGCCATACGACTGATGCGGGATCTCAAAGCTGAATTTGGAGATACGTTCGGATATTCCAGCCGGGAAGGGGCCAATCACGGATTCATTCATCCCACCGCCTGGGATACAGAAAAAACTGCTGCCAAGAATCAAAAAACCATCTCTCTATATGGTCTGCAAAATGATATTCTGCCGCCCCACAGCACCCCCCTTGTGATCCATCACGCGTCTGCTCTGGCCGATTGGATCAGAGAAATAGAGCATCGAGAAGGGCTTCAATGGCCACGATACGGATCCGTTATCGGTTGGTGGGATACCCCGCACGCCAAACATGGTCGAGGATAATAGATAAGCATTCTCTTGAAAGGCATTTATTTCTCTGATATTCGGATAAAATTAACTGGCCAAAATTTTTTATTTACAAAGGAGATGTTTAATGAAAAACAAATACGATGCCATCATTATCGGTTCGGGTGTTATCGGGTGTTGCATCGCCTTTGAGTTGACCAAACTGGGGTACAATACACTGAGTGTCGATAAACTCGCTGATGCCGGCATGGGTTCCACCAGCGGTTCCTGCGCCATTATCCGTTTTCACTACTCAACAACCGAAGGCGTAGCACTGGCAAGGGAAGGTTATTTTTACTGGCTGGATTGGTCCAAATATCTTGAGGTCAGAGATCCCGATGGTATGGCCACATATCGCAATACCGGGGCGCTGGTGTTTAAGACCCCGATTAACAAGAATCTCACCCGGGTAAAAGCGGCTCTTGACGAATTTGGCGTCGGGTATCTAGACCTGCAACCCGATGAGATCGAGCGCTACCTGCCGAATGTGAATCTGGCCAGTTACTTTCCTCAAAAATGGGTCGATGACCCTCAATTCGGTGAACCCACTGCAGAAACGATTCCCGGCGCACTCTGGATCCCTGAGTCCGGTTATATTTCAGATCCTATGCTGTCGACCCACAACGTCATGGTAGCAGCAAAGGCCAAAGGGGCCGACTTCCTTTACAACACGGAAGTTGCGGACATATTGAAGAAACAGGGGCGTACGGCCGGTGTCAAACTTGGCGATGGCAGTGAAATTGAAGCTCCGGTTGTGGTGAATGTTGCCGGACCACATTCGTATTTGATCAATCAAATGGCCGGCGTCGAAGATTCGATGAAGATCAAAACGCGGCCGATGAAGCAGGAAGTGGCGCACGTACCTGCACCCGAAGACATCAATTGGGAAAGGGATGGTGTCATCACATCAGATGGAGACATCGGCTGCTACTCACGTCCGGAGGTGGGGAATAATTTTCTGATCGGTAGCGAGGATCCTGAATGTGATCCTCAGCTGTGGGTGGACAATCCGGATGATTACGATACCAATTTTACCGATCAATTTAAATGTATGGTTATGCGCGAAGGTATGCGCGTCAGGGATCTTACTGTTCCCAACCAATACAGGGGCGTGGTCGAACTCTATGATTGCAGCGATGACTGGCTTCCGATATACGACAAGTCCGACTTGCCTGGATTTTATCTGGCCATTGGCACCAGCGGCAATCAGTACAAAAATGCGCCGGTTGCGGGAGTCATGATGGCTGAATTGATCGATGCTTGCGAGAAAGGGCGCGATCACGATACCGATCCTTTGCAATTTTATATGAAATACATGCGGCGACATCTCAATGTGGGATTTTTCAGTCGCAACCGTGAAATCAATACCGATTCCAGTTTTTCGGTCATCGGATAAAAGGAAGAAGATATGAATTTCAACCGATCAATCTGTATCATGATTCTGGTATTTTTCGCTTTGACCGGCTGTTCGGGAGACTACGCACGAATTCAAACCCTACCGGTAAGTGAATCAAAGGTTGCCCAGCAGGAACTGATCGACAATTGGTCAGACTACACCATCTGGCTCAGGTCAACCGTTGTTGTTTTTGATCCGAAAAATGACGATCGGAAAATTGTAGTGGGCAACAATTGGGGCACGGTAAACGATCAGGCAAGCTGGGAAGGGATCGTCAAAGCCAATACAACTGCTGAGGGAAACATTACCCCGATATGGGCCAATTACTCGATGACCCGCGTCCGAGAGATCAGGAGCCCCGACGGCCAGCTCCTTTTTGGATATATCATCCATCAGCAGGGGGATCTGGTAAGTGCCAGGTTGGTCGATGAAAATACGATGAGGCTATTTTACAACCGTGCCAATTTCGGAGGGCCATGACACCAAAAAGGATTGGGCGTTAATCAAAATACCGCCATATTGACGTCCTATATTAACTGTCGCGTCACCAAGCACTTTTTAGGACGATTCAAAAAAAATGTGATCGGTTACGAAATACGATTTATTCAAGCACAAATTGCTTTTAATCGGATATAGAATTCCTTTACTAGCGTAGAAGGTATCGACATGAGCCCATATTCAAATTTGGAACTGTTTTCGCGAGGAAAAAAAAATGGAAGAAAGCATGACCCGGTCTTATCGTCTGGCAAAGGAACTATCACAGCTTTTCGATCTGGAAAGCAAAATAGATGCGGTGCTTTCAGTTTCTATGTACCAGCTCAATCAATTTATGAATTCCGAAAGATCATCGATATTTTTATTTCAACATTGGAATGAACAACTTACCATCTTTTCATCCCTCGATCTTGATAAAAATGAAATCCGCATTCCCAAATCATGTGGTGTAGCAGGATGGGTGTTTGTAAACCGCCAGCCTGCAGTGGTTAATAATGCCTATGAAGACAGCCGTTTTTATAAAGAGGTAGATGAATTGACAGGTTTTCACACGCGCAATCTCATCTGTACCCCTTTACTCGATTCCACGGATCATTGTTTAGGTACACTTCAATCATTAAACAAGAAAGCAGGAGATTTTACAAACGATGATCTTGAACTATTGAACCTGGCCGCCCGCATGGTGGCGGTTGCAATCAAAAACAGCAAACATTACAATGAACTATTAGTTACAAACAAAGCCCGTAAAAGATTTATAAAACAGATTACCGACAACATTGGCCATATCGCTGATAAGTTATAACCCGAATCTTGCGTGAAAATTTATGAGAAGATTCGATAAAATTTAAGTATCAATTTTTGAGCATTACAAAAAAGTTGTCATCATCGGATGCCATTACTACTTCAAGGGGTGAATCCAGTCCAACAGGTTCATTTTTTTAATTATCGGCGATTTTAGCTAAAGATTTTTGCTAAAAAAATGTGACTGGACGGGACCAGACGTGACTGGCGCAACTTCACTTGTTTCCTTTAGAAATGGTAGGCTGTCAACACCATACGCCTGATTGCCTGAAAGCTAAGCAAGTGGAGATAAGAAAGGTGGACCTCGCAAAATTGTTAATCGTCCTTTTCACTGCAATACTTTTTATGCCGGCTGTTGCGTCAGCTGAAGAAATTCATGTCAGAAATGGATTCTGGGGTGGAATTGACGCTGGCGCGGGATATCTTAAGCAGTCATTTGATGAACCAAACGAAGACGATGTTTATTTTTTTATGGGATTTAGATACGGTTACACGATCAATCCGCATCTCCTGCCGCATTAAAATGGCAGCCGGTAGATTAATCACTTCTTTTTCGCCAGCAAAATACGCGCATTTTTTTTGCGGGGCTTTTCGATCTTCTTTTTTTCTCCCCAACGCTTAAACAGGGCATGCTCGATTCCCATATAGTCAAATACTTTGCCAATGGTTTGATCGATGATATCTTCGAGTGTCTTGGGCTGGTGGTAAAATGATGGCACAGGGGGCAGCAAGTGTGCACCCATTTCAGCCGCTAGGGTCATTAAGCGCAGGTGCCCCACATGCAGCGGTGTTTCTCTGACCACCAGCACCAGTTTACGCTTTTCTTTCAGAGTGACATCCGCCGCGCGAACGAGCAGGTTTTCATTGTAGGAATTGGCTATACCCGAAAGCGATTTGATGGTACAGGGCACGACCACCATCCCTTCGGTTAAAAATGACCCGCTCGACAGGGATGCAGCCATGTCCTTGTGGTCGTAAACAAAATCCGCCATGGCCTCGACTGCATCGGG
>JASFIV010000198.1:0-8919 GCA_050122475.1 Desulfobacterales bacterium
ACAATACTGTAGAGCATCCGCTTGTCGCGTCTCCCACTGACATCCGGGAACATGTTACGCAACGATTGTTTAACCAAGCCTTGGTAATCAGCTGTTGCCAGAGACTGCGTGTCCAAAACTTCAGGATCGAAGGACACATTCAGCTCAATAAAGGTCTGTTGAAAGGCCGTATAGCCATTGCCAATGATGCTGGTAAACAAGAGCGATAAAAAGACCATGCTGGCGATAATAGCCAGCAATCCGTAAAATCTGAATCGGCGCTCGGCGCGGTAGCGTTTCCTCAGGCCCCGGTTGACGATGTCGAGGGTCCGCTCTTTTTTCATTGCAGTAGCGGGCATATTTTTATCTGCCTTATTCATATTGTTCTCGGTATTTGCGAACCACGTGTAATGCGATGACATTTAATAATAACGTGACCACAAACAGCAGTAACCCCAAAGCAAATGCCGCCAGGGTTTTGGGGCTGTCAAATTCCTGGTCTCCAACCAATAAAGTGACGATCTGTACCGTAACCGTGGTGACGGTCTTCAGCGGGTTTAATGTCAAATTGGCTGCCAACCCTGCTGCCATGACGACGATCATGGTTTCACCGATAGCCCTTGAGACGGCCAGAAGAACACCACCGACGATTCCGGGCAGCGCCGCCGGTAAAACGACCTGTTTGATAGTTTCGGAGTGGGTGGCGCCCAGACTGTAAGCACCGTCCCGCAGCGCCTGGGGTACCGCATTGATAAAATCATCGGACAATGATGAAACAAAAGGAATAATCATGATCCCCATAACCAGGCCCGCTGCAAGGGCGCTTTCCGAAGACACACCCAGTCCGAGCATGCTGCCGGTGTTGCGAATAAAGGGGGCAACCGTCAAAGCTGCAAAAAACCCGTATACCACTGTGGGAATACCGGCCAGAATTTCAATCAGGGGTTTAGCCACAGCACGAAATTTCTTGTTCGCATATTCAGACAGGTAAATGGCAGACATCAGCCCGATGGGAACCGCCACGAACATCGCTATGGCGGAAATCAACAACGTGCCCACAAAAACCGGAATAGCCCCAAAAGCGCCGGATGAACCGACCTGATCACTGCGGATGGCCATCTGAGGGCTCCATTCCAGACCAAAAAGAAACTCAGTGATCGGCACCGCCTGGAAGAAGCGGATGGATTCGTAAAGGACTGAAAGAACGATGCCAATGGTGGTGAAAATGGCAATCGTCGAGCAAACGATGAGGATGTATTTTATGACCTGCTCAACTATGTTGCGCGCGCGCAAGTTCGGCGTTATTTTGGCCCGCACAATCACAAGTCCCACGATCGCCATGGAGATCGCAACGACTGCCAGAGCCGCTTTGCTGGTGACCTGCAAGCTGCGGTAATGGTCCGCTGCGGCCTGCATTACAGGATCAACGTTGCCGGAAACAATATTGCCGCTAACCAAATTTCTTATGTTATTTACCTTCAGATTCAGATCGGCGGCCGGCAGGTTTCGCACCGTTTCCGGCAAATCCGCCACGACCAGATGAGTAATAATCGAGGACTCAAAAGCCAGCCAGAAGCCGAATAATATCAATGTCGGAATACCGCACCACAGGGCTGTCAGCATTCCGTAATAGGTCGGGCGAGAGTGAAGGTTTCTGACGCCGGCTGAATCACCGGCAACGGCAAAGGCTTTTCTGCGGCCAAGATAATAGCCAAAAATAGAAAGCGCTAAGAGGACAAAAAGTATTGTAGTGGGTGACATCTTCTATGTTTTCCGTTAAAGCCTCCCGAGGCTGTCTCAGGTTAACTGTTGATCATTTCAACCAGGTGAATCTAGAAATGATATGTTAGATATAAATGACGATTGTGTTAGGTTTTTGTTAATTTTCTAACAATCGAATCAGCGGTTTATCCTTGAAAAAATGCACTTCCATTCTTAGCTATCGAAATCATTAGAAAAATATCAAGTTTTACAAAATTCGACAATTTTGCCGAAATTATCTAAGCCCGTGCCAGCAGCACAAGTAAGCATTAAAAGCGCTCTGAGACGACACTGAACAAATACGCCCTTTTTGAAAGCGTCGGAAGATGCAGCGACGGCGTCTTTGTTTCGGTATTGGTCATCGCAAAATTCAACTCTCTTTCAAGATGGCTCACATATTCCAGGCGCTTAATACAGTGCATGCACATTTGATTGTTTTTATCCTGGTCTTTCAATTGACAGAGCAGGCAGGGATTCGATTTCATTTTGTAGTCTCCTTTGGGTCAAAATAGATGATGCGTTTGTCCAAATAAAAGCTGATTAAGGGATGGGTATTAGCGCCTAATTAGCAGATGATTAAAATTCAGTGAAAGCGGACTTCCCATTTATTTCCGTGTCAAAGAAAAAAGATGACGGATGGGATTGATGCAAACTTGATCTAACACAGACTTAATACAGCCTTTACGCTGCACTAATAAAACAAGCATACGCTATTGGGTTTAAGAGATATCACTGGTTACGGATAATCCAAATCGATAGGAAAGCGTGTGAAATATCTGATCGGTTTTGAAGACAGGCAGGCCCTGAATCCAAATGCGGTAGGGCAGAAATTTTTTAACCTAGCAAAGGCCTTCCGGTGCGGATTTGCAGTGCCGCAAGCCGTTGCCATTAGCACCGCAGCTCACCAATTTTATATTAACCATGGCGCTTGGCCGAACGGCCTTTTAAATGAGGTTTTTAATGCGGCTGAATATTTGGATTTAACCAGGGGGCTTTCCATCCGTTCATCGGCAACACTCGAAGATCTGGAAAAGCAGAGCTTTGCCGGACAGTACCGCACTTTTCTGCAGGTGATCGATGAAGTTGAGCTAAAAAATAAAATTGAAGAATGCTGGCACGGTGCCAGCTCGCCTGCGGTCTTAAGCTATTTAAAGTCCAAACACATTACCGGCGGTGCCGAGCAAATCCCTTTAATGGGTGTGATTATCCAAAAAATGGTCAATGCCGTTGCGGCCGGCATCGCCTTTGGTCGCAATCCGATGAATCCGGCCCGGGATGAAATTGTCATCGAAGCAGTCAAAGGCCTGGCAGAGGAACTCGTCAGCGGTCATTTAACACCCTACCGCGCCATCATAGATAAACACAATAAGCTCAGCGTAACGCCTCCCTCACGTGATCTTTCCCGTTTGACGGTTGGCGAAGAGGTGCTGATGACCCTTCTGCCGTGGTTTGATATCGCCGATCTGGTGCGTACACTGCAGTCAAATGACGATGGAATTCCTTTGGATATCGAGTGGGCCATCGATGAAAGCAAAAAAATCTGGCTGTTGCAATCACGGGCCATCACCACTTTGGATCAACAAAAATGGCAGGTCCCTGCGGGTGTCTGGACGCGTAAAATCGCCAATGACCTCTGGGCTGACCGCCTCACGCCATTTCTGGCAAATGAAATGGAGCAAAACGCGCCGCAGTTTGACCTTTCGCGTATTTTAAAAATTTTGGGCATTAAGGTTACCCGGCCGACACTGACCGTCATCAATGGCTACCTGTATGTCAACTGTTGCTCCATCGCAGACGTCCTGGCCTATATACCGCCCAACCTTCAGCTGCCGGATTTGCAGTCTCTTTTTCCTGCCGATTTTTCATTGGACACTAAATCGCCACCTTCGGTTTTAAAGCAAATTACAGTAGCCATTCGAGGCCTGGCCCTGATATTTCTGGAACCCGGTATTGTGCCTTTCTTTTGCTTTGCGATCACCCGGCGCAACCAAACAAAAGTCAAACAACAATTGAGTCGCATTCAACAGCGACAAGCGGCGTCTGCCCAACAGGCATTTCAAAATCTGGAGTTGTCACTTTCAGGCTTACGCCGGGTGCAAATCAGCAACCAGTGGCCGTATTTTTTTGCCAATTATCTGACCTGGTTGCTGCGCTGGACGATGGTGGATGTCTTGGGATATTCGCATGAACATTTTCTCGAGGTTCTGAGCCAAAACGGTCAGAATACCACCATCGAAATCGAAAAGCAGTTTCAACAACTTGCCCAAAAAATCAAGGCCGATGAAGAAATGCATGCGCTTTTTCGACAGCAATCCGCGCTAAAATTGTGGCCGGGATTATCAAAAAATTTCCGTAATGATCTTCACACCTTTTTGAATCGATTCGGCTGCCGCTCCCGCCATCGAACCCTGTATGTCAAGCGCTGGGCAGAGGCTCCTGAAGAGGTTCTGGGGATTCTGCAAACGCTTGTCCGGCATCAAAACGCTCCCACGAAATCCCTGCGGTCCAAAACTCCTCAAAAGCAAAACACAAATTTGCATTCTGAATCTGATTCATCCGCACCTCCAAAATCCAGACATTCATTTTTACTGGGGCTGTTGATCAAATTTACTCGCAAGTTTTTAGATGTCCGTGAGGAACAGCGCTTTTTGCTGGATAAGGTTCTGTATCAAATTAGATTGTCCCTGCTCGCGTTGGGTCGCTATAGCGGACTGAATGAAAAAATTCTTTTTTTAAATAGATCCGAAATTCAACAGCTGCTTGGTGGCACCGTAGCTGAAAACACGGTTAAAAAAATTGCCGCTGACCGACATCATCACTTCCTTGAACCGTTTGATGTCAGCACATTCTATGTTGATGGACGGCCTGAAAATGAGTTTCAAATGCACGGGGAGGTCTTGCGGGGAATCGGCACCAGCCCGGGTGCGGCATCCGGGCGCGCCCGAATTGTGACCGATCCGACCCGTGTCCGTTTAAACTCAGGTGAGATTCTGATTGCTCAAAATACAGATCCGGGTTGGACGCCCATCTTGAGCACCGTGAACGGAATGGTCATCGAAGAAGGCGGGTTGCTCAACCATTGTTCTATTGTGGCCCGCGAACTGGGTATTCCGGCTGTCGTGGGTGTGCGCCAGGCAACCCGGGTAATCCCGGAGGGAGCCCGGATCACCATTGACGGCGGATTGGGGCTAGTGCGCATCGAAGAATAGTTATTCGTTATTCGTAATTAGCAAAGATGGAAACGCAGATTTTATTACAGGGAACCCAATAACCAATAACAGATAACCAATAACGATCTAAAATTTTCTAGGAAAATTTCATGCTGCCCCACGCTGAACGGACAAGCCCTTCAACATCTTGCCAATTGCCGCTTTCAATCCACTCGGCAACCATGCGGGCCACATCAGGGTAGCGCTTCGACATACCGCTTGGGGCTTTTAAAAATTGCTCAACTGCATTTTGACTTAATTTTTTCATCACCTTTCCCAATTGCAGCTCAGAGATTACATGCGCATTGGAGGCTTGCTCCATTTGTCCGGCCAATGGCTTTATCAAAAGCTTTTTTCCCAGGTATAAAGCTTCGCTGAGCAACTCGAAGCCTGCATTGCTGATCACACCGTCGCAGTTTATCAGGTCCTTTAAAAAACCGTCACGCGAAAAGGGACGCCAGTGCAGGTTGGTATTATCCCTGGCTGCAGCAATGTTGCAGTAAATAAAAAATTGGTGGGTCGTAAATAGTTTCAACAAAGATTCAATATCCTCGAGTGTTTCAAAAGGCAGGTAAACAAGTATTTTTTCCGGCATTATTTGTGAATCGTTTTTTAAATGCGTGGGGATGATCGGGGGCAGTATGGGCTTATCAAAATGATGCCAGTGAAGACCGGCCGCATAATCCGTGGGCGCAAAGTTTTTGACAACCCACATTGAAAACGGGTCTGCTTTTTTGACCGGTATGTCATGTAAAAAGGCGTACTGATGGCCGACACCGATCGAAGGAATGTTGTTGCGACGTGCAATCCGGGCGGCAACCGGTTCAAAATCGGTCACCACCAAATCAAACCCGGAAGCATCGTAGGTATGAATATCTCTGTAAAATTGAATTACGTTTAACTGTAAAGCCGTGCGAATAATTCGAACTTTGCCGCGCTGTGAAATAAATGTCAGGCCTCGAAAGGTATCGTAAGGCTCGAATATATCCATTTCCCACAGCAATGATGGATCGCGCCCGCTCAGGACAACCCGGATGTCATGCCCCAGCGCCTTGAGATGATGAATGACCTCACGCGAGCGACTGATATGCCCGTTCCCCGTGGCCTGAACGCCGTATAAAATTTTCATTGAATCAATCCTTCCGGGCATTCATCCAAAAATCATAATCCCTGCAAGCGCACACAAAATGCCGATTACCAAGCCGGCAAGAATATCGGTTGGGTAGTGAACGCCAAGATAAATTCGAGAAACACCGACAAGCAATGCCCAGATATATACCGGCACCAGCAAGGCTGGAAAAAAATGAGCGATTAAAGTGGCAACGACGAAGGCAGCGGCGGTATGCCCGGAAGGAAAGCTGAACTGATCGCTGGGTGATATCCGTTGATGCACACCGGATAAAACTTCACAGGGTCGATCCCGCTTGACCCTCTGCTTTAGGAGCTTATAAAACGGAAGTTCCAAAGCGAAGGCCAGCAAAGCACAAAGAAAAAAAGCCCCGGCAACCCGAGGCTCGATAAAATAGATGATCAGCGGTATGGCCGGGTAGTAATAACCGTTACCGCTGTGAGAAATCCAGGGCATGACAGCTGAGATCAGTCTTTTGCCATTCAGGCCAAAGATGGTATTCAAAAAGACCACATCCCAGTGCGTGACGCTATCGACAAAGGTTCTCATAGCCTAATATTGCTAGATATACTAAAGGTGCGGGGTTAGGCTAATATTAGGCTTGAGTTTGTTTTTTGCTAAAAGATCATGAACCTGAGGTTAGAAATCGGTAATGATTGGCACAGGCTGGCGGTTTGCGATTTGGATCCCAGGGGCTGGTTTGGCATTCAAACGAATGGCTTGGGTATCCTTTCATCCGGCTTTGGGCAGGGGTATGTTTGAATCATCAGGAGCGGCCGCGTAGATTTTCCAGGAGTGGTGAAAAGCACCATCGAAAAAGCGCTCTTCCATGTGTTGACGCGCAGCCCTGCTCATCGCCTTGGCGGCTGTTGGATTGGCGATCAAAAATTGCAAGGCGTCCACAATGCTGTCGGCATCGTCACCTTTAATGGAAAGCCCTGTCTTGCCCGCAATAATATTCTCCTGAGGTCCCCCGCGATCGGTTACAATGACCGGCAGACCGGAAGCCTGTGCCTCCAGTACAACCCGACCGAATGAATCCGTGGTGCTGGGGTAAATAAAAACATCACAGGAGGCATAAACAGTAGCCAGATCATCTTCTTTCAGATAGCCGGTAAAGAAGCTCGCTGTGTCCCTGAGCTCGGCTTGCATTTCAGTCAGATAGGGGCCGTCACCGACAACGATCAGCTGAGCGTCCTTGCGCTGCTGATAAAGCATCTTATAAGCCCGAGACAGGATGTGCAAATTCTTCTCTTTGGAAACCCGACCCACATAGAGCAATTTCAAACCATTATCGACTGAAAAGTGCTTTCTTAAAAAGCCATTATTTTTTCGGGGATGAAATCTTTCAATATCCACACCTTGGGGCAAAAGATGCATTTTTTCTGCCGCGATCCCCTTTCCCACCAGCTCCTGGTGGGCACTTTGCGAAGGCACATAGATCTGTCCCATTTGGCTGTAAAACCATTTGGTGTATTTCCAGGCCAACTCTTCCATCATAACGTCCCCGGTGAGAAATTGCGCATAAAGCGGAAGTGACGTGTGGTAAGTACTGTTTATGGGGAGCTTTAATAACCTGGCAATAAGCAATGCTGCCAATCCGATCGGACCCGGTGTAGCCGCATGGATCCGTGTAAAGTTTTGCCGGTAACAAAATTCAAGCATTTCCATCAAGGGCGGATAAAACAATTTTGATTCCGGGTAGTCTGGAAAATCATAAGCGCCGATGGGCTTAAAATTTTGAATGCCACTTCTGTCAGTGCGATTTTCACCATCGCAGGTCACAACGGTTAATTGTTGATTGCATTTTATGGCCGATGCAACCTGTTGCTGCAAAGTGTCGGCCACCTCATTAATGCCGTAAAACGTGTCGGTAAAAATGGCTACATTTTCACTTCCGCTGATCTGAGCCCTCTGCATACCCCGTCGCTCAAATCGCTTTTCAACCATTTCTTGAAAATGTCGATGATTGTTATATTGCGCAAAAGCGACAAAATAGGGCGCCAGCAGGGTATAGAAGCCACCGGCGGAACCGATGGTATGAAATATGTTAAACAGATTGGCACCTGAGAAATGATCGAACAGATGATTGGCAAACTGTAATAAAACCCGATTCGAAATTTCTTTTACAAATTTGAACCATTGTTGTTCTATTTCCGGGTAATGGGTACCGGAGCCTCCGGGAATCAAAAATAGTTGGGGATTTTCACAAAGAAGTTTGCTGGTTTCACGACGCAGCAGTTCCATCATGGTATTCGGCGCACTTGCCGCAATTTTTTTCTGACGCCGGTATTGTCGGAGAACATGCAATTTTTTGAAAAATCCGGAATGCGCGTCGCAATCGGCACGCAGACAACGGTCAATGAATTTAAGAACACCATCGGACGGCGCATAATTACCCAGACCGAGTTTATTGCGATAAAATTGGTAGGCAATGCTGTATAGATTGCGCGCCATGTTTTGCGGGGATGAAGGCTGACTGATAACTGTGGCTCGTCCACTATCGATTCCCTGCAGGAAACTATCCACTGAATCGGCTTGTGTCACTTCGGTAAAGGCTCGCGCAATATTGAGAGCGCTATGGTCGTCTGATCCGCCGATCAGGTTTTTCTTCCAGGGCTCGGACGACGTAGGAAAAAGCGCATGCTTGTCTGCCAACCGATAGACTTCCTCTCTGGTTATATCATATAGGGTCAGTTTCAGGCATTCATTCGATTCGGGATTGAAATCGCCGTTGAGCTCAAAATTGTTGAACAGGAGCAGACATTTTTCAAAATGCTCAATCGTCAAGCGGTCATTGACCGCATACATTGGATGTGCCAGGGCGTAATAAATTCCTTT
>JASFIV010000199.1:0-8874 GCA_050122475.1 Desulfobacterales bacterium
CATTGCCGGAACCGGCAGCAACAACACGGCCGAGTCCCTGGCGGCAACCCAACATGCGGCTGAAGTGGGGGCTGATGCCGTTTTGCTGGTCGAACCCTATTACAATGGGCCCAGCTCTCTTGAAATTCGCCAAGAATACATTGCCCCGATCGCCGAGGCCTATAAGGATCTGGATATTATTCCTTACGTCATTCCGGGTCGTACCGGAACCCAATTGTTCCCGCCGGATCTGGCCCTGTTGTATAAAGAATACCCCAATGTCCGGACGGTTAAGGAAGCCACCGGCAGTCTCGATAACATGAAGCGCACCCGTGAATGCTGCGGGCCTGATTTTATGATTTTATCCGGTGATGATGGCATTACCTATGAAATGATGACGGATCCGCAAATCAAAGGCGCTGGCGTGATCTCTGTCGCTTCCAATGTGGCGCCCAAAGCTGTTACGCAAATGGTCCAGTTGATCAATGAAGACAAACCGTCTGAAGCCAAGTCTTTGATGCAGAATCTGGAGCCGCTTTTCAATCTGGTAACGGTAAAAACAACCGAACAGACACCCTATGGTGAGGTGTCTTTCAGGGCCAGGAATCCGCTGGCATACAAAACGCTGATGTCCATTCTGGGGATGCCGTCGGGGATGTGCCGGCAGCCGCTGGGCAAATTGACGCCAAACGCTTTACAAATTGTATTGGATGCCGCGCGCAAGGTACAGGCAGCCGCACCTGAAATTTTGCAGCCGGTGGCCGACTTTTTTAAGGTGGATATCAGCGAGCGCCTAGACAATGAGAAGTACTGGGAGGGGTTGGCCTATCAGCAATATTGATTTTCGAAATCTGTTCAAATTTAGAATAAATTAACCACGAAAACACGAAATGCAGAAAGCACGAATTTTTATATTTCTTTTTTCGTGGTTTTATTCTTTCGTGCTTTCGTGGTAATAACCACATTTAAGCGCCGCTCGTTTCGGTCAGCTGTTTACTGTTCCGCTTCGCCTGTCCCGGGCTTCAGTTTGAAATCGCCTTCCTTAAACAGCAGCCATTTAAGCCAGGTCATGCCAAATTTGAGCAGCTCGATTTCGTCATTTTTGATCCGCTTAAGGACGGATTCATCAACCGCGTAGCGATCCAGGAACGAACTTTCAAAAACAAAATCCCGGAATTTATCGATGTTATAGCTCACCAGAAAGAACATATTTTTCGTCTGTTCGGTTAGCTGCATATTGGGCGGGAAAGATCGCTTGCGCACCAACAAATCGGTCCATTCCGCATTGATTTCATCATGAATATCAACACCCTGATCTTTGCGAAATTCTTTGACCGTCCAGAGTTTTTCTTCTTTGAATCCCAGGCAGTGCGGTTCATGCACGAAAAAATAAAATTCATCTCCGTCCGCATCTTCTTTGTGGCTCAGCGAGGCTACACCCAACGGGTAATAACGGCAGGTGGTTGGCCGGTTGTCGTAGACCAGGCAGCCGTTTTCTCTGACAAAGGGGCATAATTTGCTGTCGGAATCCGCTTTTTCGTCTTCCAGGAATTTAAGCGTAATTACGGGCAATCCGGTTTTTTCAAGCATCTGTGGCTCGGTATAAATGGCTAGAAATTCGTCGGATGTGAGCTGCAGTTTGTTTTTCAACTGGATAATGTCATAGGGCGTCAGGATAATATTAATATCCCGGCAACATTCGGTGAAACATTCCACGCCCGGGTGACACTTGAATTTAAACTGACTTTTAGGGCCAAGCCGAACCGGGTCGACAGTGGCCATTCGTTCTGTATCACTCATGTAAATTCCTTTCCTCAACGCAATGATACCACGCGCCAACTTTGAGATCCGAAAGCCCGCTTATATCCGAGACAGCGCCTGATGTCAATGAAGCGTATTTCTTCTCAGGTTCTGGGTTACGCATTGCATGTATTAGGCCTCTGGCTGCTGGCTGATAGTAACTTATTGCCTGCTTCTAGCCAGAAGCTAGCAGCGAGAAGCCAGGAGCCAAGATCCCCGACACTCACCTGCATGCGCGGTGAAAGCCAAACACCTGAAACTTGTGAATTGGATGAAGATAACTTATTTCTTGATTTATCACCTGAATATACTATATCCATTAAATAAAGAAGATAAAGCTCAGGATATGTCAGATAAATTTTTGAATCACCGAGGAGGATTCCATGGAAGTGACCGTGACAGAATCTGCACAACTAAAAGAAAAGCCGGATGAATCCAAATTGGGGTTTGGGACCCTGTTCAGCGACTATATGTTTATCATGGATTATGAACCGGATAAGGGCTGGCATTCAGCTCGCATCGAACCCTATGGCCCCATGGCATTGGATCCATCCACCATGTTTTTACATTATGCCCAGGGAGCATTTGAAGGGCTCAAAGCCTACCGAACAGAATCCGGCAGCATTCAGCTTTTCAGGCCCCAGGAAAATTTTAAACGCTTGAACCGGTCCTGCCGGCGGCTGTGCATGCCTGAGCTCGACGAGAACTTTGCCCTCGATGCACTCAAACAGCTGCTGACAATGGAAAAGAACTGGGTTCCGAGTGCGCCGGAAACATCCCTTTACATTCGGCCCACACTTATCGCCACGGATCCCTATATCGGCGTGCGGGCTTCATTCAACTATCGCTATTTTATTATTCTTTCACCGGTGGGCGCCTATTACCCAGAGGGATTTAACCCGGTAAAAATTCTGGTCACCCATGAATACGTCCGTGCAGTACGCGGCGGGGTGGGGGAAGCCAAAACACCCGGCAACTACGCTGCCAGCATCCTGGCCGGTGAACAGGCACACAAAGAAGGCTATGCGCAGGTGTTGTGGCTGGATGGCGTCGAGCAAAAATATCTGGAAGAAGTCGGCTCGATGAACATCTTTTTTGTGATTGACGGCGAGATCGTCACCCCCGAATTAAACGGCAGCATCCTGCCGGGGATCACCCGGGACTCGGTGATCCGGCTGGCCAAACACTGGAACGATAAAGTATCGGAGAGAAAAATCAGCATCGATGAATTAGTGGAGGCCAACGCTTCGGGTAAACTGACGGAAGTTTTCGGCTCCGGGACTGCAGCGGTTATCTCTCCGGTTGGCGAGATCAAATACGGGGATCAGGTCTTCACCATTGCCGACGGCGGGGTCGGCCCGGTGGCCCAGAAATACTACAATGCCATCACCGACATTCAATACGGCAAGGCTGAAGATCCGCTGGGGTGGATTGTTCCGGTCACTTAAACTCAGAGGACAGAGAGCAGAAAACAGAGGACAGAAAGACATTTTATCATCTTTTTCTTCCAGCTATTATCTGACCTCTGTCATCTGACTTCTGTCTTCTGTAGAATGACACCTGAAACCTTGTTATTTAATATTCCCGTAATTCACTAACAGAAAAATGACCGTGGAAAATGACGTGTCTGAATTGAGGGCTGAAGGCCACCTGTCTGCCTTTGTTGCCAAAATGAAAAACGACGATTTGCAGCCGCTGGTTATCGATACGTTTGCCTATTACTACAATCAGGTGCTCAGCGGTGAAACGGGCCTGCTCTACGATCGCGAGATTCAACCGGTAGCTCTTGAGGATATTAAGGATTTTGATCGCTTAGAAAAATACGCTGCTGCCGGCCAGGGCGTCCTGCAACATTGTGTCAGAATTGTTTTGAATGGCGGGCTGGGTACAACCATGGGGCTAACCGGGCCCAAGTCTCTGATAAAGGCCAAAAACGGCAAGAATTTTCTTGAAATCATTTTACAGCAGGCCGCTCACAGTGGGGTTCAGCTGGCATTAATGAACAGTTTTAATACCCATGCTGCAACTCGTGAGGCCTTAGCCCAAATTAATCCACCACGGGCACCGCTTCAATTTATCCAGCATAAGTTTCCAAAGATCCAGCAAACAGATCTGCAACCGGCCGCATGGCCGGAGAATCCGGAATTGGAATGGAATCCGCCCGGACACGGTGATGTGTTTACCGCGCTGCATACTTCCGGCATGCTGGCCAACCTGCTAAAAGACGGTATTCGGTATGCCTTTATTCACAATCTGGATAATCTCGGCGCTCAGATGGAACCGGGGCTGCTGGGCTATTTTGCCGAATACCAATTTCCGTTTATGATGGAGGTGGCTGAAAAAACCCCTGCGGATATCAAAGGCGGTCATCTGGCCAGGCACCGCAACGGTCGTCTGATTTTGCGTGAAGCTGCCCAATGCCCGCAGGATGAAATAAAGGCATTCCAGGATATCAGCCGCTACCGTTTTTTCAATACCAATAATATCTGGATTAACCTGGAAGCTTTATCGGCGTTGTTTGAAAAAGAACATACCCTCCATCTGCCCATGATCCTTAATCCCAAAACGGTGGATCCCAGAAATGCAAACAGTACAGCTGTATACCAGATTGAAACGGCCATGGGCGCCGCTATTTCACTTTTTGATGGCGCCACCGCCGTGCGGGTACCCCGATCTCGATTTTTCCCGGTTAAATCCTGCAATGATCTGCTGGCGCTGCGCTCAGATTGCTATGTCCTCAAAGATAATTATCAACTCCACCTAAACCCTGAGCGCACGTCGGCCGGCAAACCGGAAACCGTCAAGATAAATCTGGACCCGAAATTTTATGGAAAAATAGATCTTCTTGAGCAGCGCTTTAAGGAAGGGCTGCCCTCGCTGGTGGATTGCGAATCTCTGAGCATAGGAGGCGATGTTTATTTTGAAAGCGGGGTGACCATCCAGGGCGGGGTGTCAATCAAAAACAGGCAAAGCGCTGCCGCTGTCATCAAAGAAGGAACGATCATCAATCAAGACCTCATTTTTTAAAATCCGAATTCCACGTTCCGCATTCCCCATTCCCCATTCCCCATTCCAAAATCCGAAATCCGAAATCTGCAATCCGAAATCAAACTATTCTCTTTCGCGAATCACATATTGGATCGTGACCTTATCCTTGGAGCCGGGCGCTATTTTCAAAGATGCCGGACTCACAACCAGGTTGGCCGTCAATTCCCCTTTACCACTTAATTCATCGAGCAGCACTTTTTCGGTATAAATTGTTTTGATTTCTTCAAGGATTCGTTTGCTGCCGGCGATCTCAACAGTGGCCGGATCGGTTACCGCATCCACCAAAATGAGAGTGTCGGCAAGTTTGCCGACCCAATCGATCTGGACCGGCAGTTCTTTTTTGATTATCTCATCGATTAAAACATCGACCTCAGATGGTGTTACTTCACGCAGCACAATCCCGGGCGGCAGCGAAATGCTATCAGAAGTAATCGTAAAGGTATTGCGTCCAACAGTGGTTTTGCTTAGATCCAGTCGAACGCCGACCTGATCCGGTGTGATCGATTTAACTAAGGCACCGGATCCGCTTAACACCAGACTAACGGATTTTACCGACGTATCAACGATTGCGGTACCGTCTGTCCGATTGATATAATCTACCGGGATATCTAAAGATACCAGCGTATCCTGTCCCCTGGAAACACTAAACCAAATGCCGGTGATAAACAGGATGGACAGCATGGCGGCAGATGCGATTTCAAGACCTTCTTTTCGAGCGGCCCCTTTTTCAACGGCGGCGATGCCCACATGCTCCTGTATGTTTTTTTCCAGCGTCTGTTTCTGCTTGATCTCGCGCAGGCGGTTGCCTTTAGCAATCAGCACATCGCCCCTTTCCTCCGAGATAACGATGACCATTGCATCGGATGCTTCGGCCAGCCCCAGTGCGGCACGATGCCGGGTGCCATAACGAGAGGGCATGTCCTCACGCTCTGATAGCGGCAGGATGGCACCCACAACCGTTATCTGATCCCCCTGAACAATGGCGGCCCCATCGTGCACCGGATTATCGGGCCAAAAGATACTGGCAATCATTTCTTTGGTGATCAGACCTTTCCAAGGGGTGCCGCCCTGCACAATGCCGCTCAAGTCTTCATTGCCCGGAAAAACGATCAAGGCACCGCATTTGCGCTCAGCCATCTGAAATACGGTTTCGGCAATCATTTCGGTCGGTGTCGTGGCCGTCTTAAGGGACAGCCCCCAGAGAATGGATTTTAAATTTTTAGCCTGCAATACCCGGCGAATTTCATTTCGAAACACAACGATGATAATAATGGCCCCAACAGCCACGATGCCCTGTACAACCCAGCTGGTGACGATAAGCCCTAAAGAAACGGCAATTCGCTGCAGAAACCACAAAACAGTCATGCCGATGAGGACCCGGAAAACATGGGTCCCTCGGAAAAGTACGTAAAAGCGAAAAAGTATATAGCTGTTTACGCAGATATCAACGACGTCCTGCCAGCGAATGGTGGATATGAATAAAAGGACATTTTCCATTACGATCATTCCGTAACACTGAATCTTAAAACTTCCAGGACATTACCGGTTTCATCGGTTATTTCTACCCGCCAGGGACCAATATCGGTTTTGTTGAGCTCGATGCTGCTGTACGTTGACCATCTGGGCGGCTTGAGCGTTAACCGAATTTTGGCACTGGGCACATCGCGATGATACCAATTATGGTAGATAATCATTTTTTGCGGCACCTGGCTGAATGACGTAAAACAAACGGCTTTCTTTTGTTTGACGGAGAAAACAGCCGTCGGATTACGGGGGGCGTTAGAAAAAATATCTTCTGCCATCAGGGCCTGAAACAGCTCCAATTGTGCGGCATGGGCGCTGCCAACATGTTTGACAGGCATCAGGGGCTGGAGAAGCAAAAGGCAAACGGCAACACATCCGCAACGAATATAAGAACACCGGTTTTTCATATTGCATTTTTCCATTTTAAAATTAAGACTATTGGCATTCAAGCGGGTTCGGTATACAGTTCATAATTGATATTTACCAAAAACCGCTATCCTGCTAAATCTTTAAACATTTCTTATGCTTATATTTTTAGTTTTTCAAGGAGAATTTCGGTATTATATATATACCAGCGTTTAGAACATGTAAACTCAGTTTGGAAAGGCAACTGTTATCCACCAACAATATTAAGCATTCATCTGAGACATGGTATATCGTTCCCAATATTTCGGTCATTAAAAGACGATGCTTGTTGGCATAAAGTTTACCAAAAGATTCATCGCTGTAGAAAAGGCTTAATCCTGCTGAAATGACTCATGACGACCACATAATTCAGGATCCTGCTCCAGGAACGCGTCTGGTGCGTTTCTGCGGAGACTTGCTCAATTTAACCCTTCAACTGCCAAACTCCCAGGCCGGTACTGCATGGGTGCGCACCAATATAGGTTATGCCGGCATCATCAGAAATGAAATCATCCGGGAGGTCGAAGAGAAGAAAACACCGCTCGGCAAAGCCTGGTTTGATCTTCCCATGCAGCGATTGGATGAACGGCGTTTTGCAGCGACGCTGCCGTTGTGCGAAGCCGGTCATTTCGAAGCAAAATGCTATTTTTTAAAAGACGGCGAAACCCAGCCCACATGGCCGCCGGGGCCAAACGCAGCCATTAATGTGGAGTCGGCCGACGCCTGTTGTGCCAACATCATTTACAATGCCTTTGTACGCCAATTCGGCCCCAACAAAGCCGGCCGGCAGGAGCTGAGTTCACCTGATGCGCAATGCGTTCAGGAGCTGGATAGTGCCGGTTATACCGTTATACCGCCTTCGGGTACATTTCGTGACCTGATTAAAGAACTCGATTTTATTATCGGTGAGCTCGGGTGCCGTTTGCTAATGCTGCTTCCCATCCACCCCACCCCGACCACCTATGGGCGCATGGGAAGGTTCGGCAGCCCCTACGCCGCTTTGGGCTTTACCGAGGTTGACCCCGCCCTGGCGGAATTCGATCCGCATGCCACCCCCCTGGAGCAATTCATCGAACTGGTGGATGCTGTGCACCAGCGCAATGCCAAAATCCTGATCGATATTGCCATCAATCATACCGGCTGGGCCGCGCGCCTGCACGAAACCCATCCGCAATGGCTGGTCAGAAGTCCCGAAGGCCGCATCGAGGTGCCCGGTGCCTGGGGCGTTGCCTGGGAGGATCTGACGAAATTAGATTATTCCCAGCCTGAACTGTGGCAGTACATGGCGGATGTGTTTCTCAAGTGGTGTCGACGGGGGGTGGACGGTTTCCGCTGTGATGCCGGTTATATGATACCGCTGAAGGCCTGGCGTTATATTGTTGCCAAAGTACGGACTCAGTTTCCGGATGTGACCTTTTTACTCGAAGGTCTGGGCGGTAAAATTTCAGTAACCCGCGATTTGTTAAGCAGCGCCAATTTAAACTGGGCGTATTCCGAGCTGTTTCAAAATTACGACCGCGCTCAGATCGAACATTACCTGCCCGAGGCCATCGACATTTCGAGCAAAGACGGGATAACCGTGCATTTTGCCGAAACCCACGATAATCCCAGGCTGGCAAAACAGTCTATAACTTACGCCCGCATGCGAACCGCCCTGTGCGCTCTGAGTTCGCACAATGGTGCGTTTGGTTTTGCCAATGGCGTCGAGTGGCTTGCCACCGAAAAAATAAATGTCCACGACGCCGCATCGCTAAACTGGGGGTCGGCAACCAACCAGATTGCTGAAATCCGGCGCTTGAACCATCTGCTGAAGGTCCACCCGGCATTTCACGAAGAGGTCGCTTTGAGCATGCACCAGCAAAATGACGGCAACTACATCGTCTTGCTGCGGCACCATCGCCCGTCTGGAAAAAAGCTGCTGATCGTTGTCAATCTGGATACTGAAAAGCAGACCAGCGCAACCTGGGACCCTGCATCAACAGGGCTTGATCCAGCGGTATTTTACGACCTGCTCACAGGAAACCACATAGAAACTGCCAAATCCGATGGCTTACATACGCTTCAGCTGGAACTCGGCCAGGTGCTTTGTCTTTCAACACAGGCAGAGGAATTGCGGCA
>JASFIV010000200.1:0-8869 GCA_050122475.1 Desulfobacterales bacterium
GGTTGATTTCATGTTCCCGGATCAACTCCTGCATTTTGGATAGATAGTCTACCGAGCAGGACCAACGGCCTTCATCCGCCAGAACAACATGCTCCAATCCCCGGGCAAACTCCACCACCGCTGGCACATCCACTACTCCGGCAATATTGGTACCGCAGTCGCAGACGAACACCCCGATTCTTATATCTTCACTATTCATATGTTGTTCCTTGTCCTTAAATATTGAAGATTGAATATTGTATATTGAATATTTAAGGTCCGCCTCCGGCGATCAATTTAAATTAAAAATGACGGTGCAAAGCGACTTCCACATATTTTCAATATTAAATATTCATTTTGAGACGGCGCGCATAGCAGCCGCAGTCGCCTGTGCTACCGACTCGGCAATGTCGATGGGTCCGGTGGCACCACCGCACAAATAGATCCCGTCCACATCCGTTTCCAGGGGCGCCAGCAACGGATCTTTTTCTTTGAAATACCCCAGATCATCCAGTTTGAGCTTCAAGGCTTTGGCCAATCTTTTATTTCGATCGTTGGCCATGATCCCGGTGGCCAATACCAGCAATTCAACCTCGTGGGTTTGCACATCACCGGTATCCAAATCTTCGTATCGCAGGATTAAATTTTTGGTCTTAAGATCTTCAAACACCTCATAGGGCCGGCCCCTGACATAACGCACATCGTTTTCTTTGGCTTTGCGGTAAAACTCCCAGAACCCTTTACCGTAAGCTTTAAGATCGTTGTAGAAAATCGTGGTTTCTACAAATGCATCGTGCTCTTTGGTGATAATGGTCTGTTTGGCGGACACCATGCAGCATATTTTTGAACAATACGGCGTGCCCTTGCCTTCAGCCAGCCCACGTCCGGCGCATTGGATCCAGGCGATTTTTTTGGCGTGCTTTTTATCTGAAGGCCGAATAATTTCACCGGATGTCGGGCCGCCGGCATTCATCAATCTTTCAAATTCGGTATTGGTAATGACGTTTTCATATTTATCGTAGCCCAGCAGATCACCGGCCGGCGGCGCATTTTTGATTCCGGTCGCCACGACGATGCTTTTGACTTCCAGATCCAGTTTTTTATTCGACTGCCAGAGGGTGATGGCCTTCTTACCCTCTTTCTCACAGGCCTTTACGCATAAGGCAATCGGGCACTCTCGGCATTGACTGCAATCGACGGCACAATCTCCAATACAGGCGCCCCCCTTGCGCATATCGCCAAAGCGGCAGCTGGGATCCACGCTAACGACATTGGGCACAGCCTGGGGAAACGCCATGGATACCAGTTTGCGCATGCCACCCACTTTACCATCCAGCGGATCTGGCACACTCACCGGACAGACTTCAACACAGGCCCCGCAGCCGGTGCATTTTTCCTCATCCACATATTTGGCCTTTTGCATGAGTTTGACCTTAAATGTGCCGTTGACCTTTTTGACTTTGCGCACCTCGGTATTGGTTAAAATCTCTATATTTTCATCATTGTCCACTTCATACATCTGGGGTGCTTCAATACAAATTGAACAATCATTGGTGGGAAAGGTCTTGTCCAGGCGGGCCATCATACCGCCGATACTGGGGGTATCATCAATGAGATAAACCCGGGCCCCATATTTGGCAGCGTTCATGGCACAATTAATACCAGCAATGCCGCCACCGATCACTAATATCGAATCGCTCATTTCATTACCTCGGTCATTTCAATATACTTGTTTCCATCAATATGCGTTAAATAGTATTTGATTGAAGTATTTCTTTAATGAATACATAGAGTATTTTATTTAACCAAAACCGGTTATCAAAATTTAGATTATGATCGAGGGCAAGGCTTGAGACGGTTTAAAAGCGGAGCGTACTTAATAGTACGTGAAGCATTTTCAACCGGATCATAAGGCAGCCATCGGACATCAGATGAAGTTTTAGAGCCGGTTTTATATCTCGGTTATGATGATGGCCTTAGACTTACACACCGCCGTGCAGGTCAAACATCCCAAGCAGTTTTGGGGCCGGACTGGAATCGCCTTGTGCGGCATTTCAAATACATCAGTTGGACACATCTTTAGACATTCTTCACAGGAATCACATTTGTCCGGATCCACATAAACCAGATAGATTTCATAGTCTCTCAGGGTCTTCGGCATCGTTATTTCCAGTTTTAATTATTATCCCTTCAAATTAAGATTTAGGTGTCTCAAATGTCTTTGATGTTTACATCACTGGTTATATCTTTCTATAGCTTTCTTAAAGCCTGGCATTGAATTTTTAATGACTTCATCATCCACACAAAACGCGATTCGAAAATGGCCGGGCCCATCAAAGCCGCTGCCTGGCACTACCAGCACGCGTTCTTCTTTAAGAGCATTGGCAAATTCAACATCATCTGGAATCGGTGATCTCGGAAAAAGGTAAAAAGTTCCCGGCGGTTTGATAAACTCGTAACCCAACTCTGCCAGTCCGTCACACAGAATTTTCCTTTTACGCGCATATTCGGATATCTCCACGCTCATGCCCTGCATACAGGCCACCACGCGTTGCATCAAAGCCGGCGCATTGACAAAACCCAGAATTCGATTGGCAACCGTCATGCCCCCAATCAGTTTATTTTTGTAAGTGGCGGCAGGATTGACCGCGATAAAGCCGATCCGCTCACCGGGGATCGATATGTCTTTGGAATAGGAGGTGCCTATAATGCTGTCTTTATAACTGGCAAAAATGCTCGGGACCTTAACACCATCGTAAACGATTTTGCGATAGGGCTCATCCGAAACCAGGTAGATCGTGCGCTTGTAATCTTTGCTTTTCTTTTCCAGCAAGTCACCCAGCGCTACCAGATCCTCTTCTGGGTACACCTGCCCGGTGGGGTTGTTGGGTGAGTTGATCAGAACGGCTTTGGTTTTAGCGGTGATGGCATCGGCCATCGCATCCAGATCGAGCTGAAAATCAGGTTTGGATCGAACTGTCTTTAAGGTCCCGCCATGATTGTCAGCATAAAATTTATATTCGACAAAACAGGGCGCCGGCGTGAGAACTTCGTCACCGGGATCCAGGATCGTCTTCAGCGCCACGTTAAGCGCTCCCGAGGCACCGCAGGTCATCAATATCTCTTTGTCAGTCACCGGAGCCTGTTGCTCTTCAGCCAGATATTCGGCCACAGAGCCGCAAACCATCGGATAACCCGTATTGGGCATATAGCAATGGTCGCCCAGCCCGCAGGAGTCGACCGTGTCTCTGAGTAATTCACTGAATTTTTCAGGCGGCGGCAAATTAGGATTGCCCAGACTGAAATCATATACATTGTCGGCTCCATACTGGGCCTTGAGTTGAGCACCTTCTTCAAACATCTTGCGGATGAAGGAGGCCCCGGCAATGATATCTTCTATTTTCTTCGAAATCGTCATGTCACCAACCTCATCAATTAGCGATTAGTTAAATAGAGACCTTTGTAAAATTTTCAATTTTGTATTAATTTGCTTAAATCTTAAAAATTAACTCCACCAAGGATTGTAATATTTGGAATTAGAAATGAGGAATTTTTTCGTTGAGCGCGGCCGCACAAGGTGTTTATTCCGAGGCGTGAAGTACGTCGAGGATTAAACACCGCGGAGAACAACGCTCAGCAGAAAAATAACCATTTCCTTTATGACTCTTCGAATTCTTTCCACTTATAGTCTATAAGTTCCAGCAGTACCCCGTTCATCTTTTTGGGATGAATAAAAGCAAACTCGCAGTCCCTGAAAGGGCGGGCACCGCCGATAAACGGATACTCTTTATCTTTCAGCTCAGCCATGGCGTTGCGCGTGTTATCGACGTTAAAACTGATCAGCATGACACCTTCGCCTCTTTTTTCGATGAATTTGGCGACATCCCCATCCGGCGTGGTTGATTCCATTAACTCGAAACCCACTTCACCCAACCAGTAGCGCGCTACTTTGATTTTTTCAGGCTCATCGATATATTCATCGTCCGGCTTGGATTTTCCCAATACCGGTTCCCAGACCTGGCGGGCCTCATCCAGGTTTTTCACCGCAATGCAGATATGGTCGATTTTATTAACTTTCATTCTACCCTCCTCTACCCCGGCCGAACCGGAATTTCGCATGTCATCGCCTAACAGAATTCTAAAGGCGCTGTTCTGCTAAAACGTCACTTTTTCAAGCGGTATGGTAATTGCTGAATCCGGGCAAATGCATCCGCATTCGTTGCAGTCTTCGCATAAAAATTCGGTGACCACCGGTCTTCCGTCCTGCACACGGATGGCTTGATCCGGACAAACTTCAACGCACAGCGTTGAAGTGTAGCCGCCACACATCGTGCATTTATCCATATCAATTTGAGCAGCCATAGTTTTTTCTCCTTAACTCAAAGATGGAATAATGGAAACATGGATAGGTGGAATAATGGGTTCAGCAAATCTGAGCCGTTCATATTAGAATCAGCAGCAAATCCTTTTCCAACCCAGTATTCCATTGTTCCAACATTCCAGTATTCCAGAATAAAATGATAGTTGAGCAATTAAAATTATAGTTTTCGCAGGTCGGCAACCGGTTCACTCTGCCTTGGACAGTGTCATGACCGTTTCGCCCTCGCCACGCGAAATGGCTTTTTGAAGTTCAATCTTTAAAGGCACGTTCATAAATGCGCTGACGTCCTCCAGGATGGTCTGGTACATGCGCTCCCGGCACAGAGCGACCTCTTCCATGGGGGCGCCGTATTCTTTGGCCCAGGTCGGCCATGGATCGCGCAGGCATTTAATCTGCAATTCACCGGGATTTTCACCCTTTTCCACCGTGGCCAGACCGCCTTCCGTATTCCACAATCCGGCCAGAGACTTGGCCAGAATCATCATAAAGCCCTCCTCGCCTTTTAACCAGTTCATGCGCGGCAGAAAGCTTTTACCGATATCTTTACCGAATACCTCTGCGGCCCTCAACGACACATCCAGGGGGTTGACATCGTCACCGGCAAATTCAAGGGCCACTTGTCGCCAGCGGTAGTAGGTCTTGCCGATTTCATTCTGGGTGCTGTGCAGCATTCTATGCATTTTAGTGATTTCTTTTTCAGTATCAACTGGCATGTGAACCTCCTTTTTTATAATCGAATCCCGATACGGTAGCCGTCATGAATCGCACTAGACAGATTCCGGGGAATCAGCGCATCCCCGATAACGAAAAGCTCGATACCCTCGGATTGCACCGTCTTTTTCAAACTCTCGTTGGGCCCTCGGTCACTGATCACCACCGTATCGCATTTGATCGGCCAGCGAATGCCATCATAGGCTTTAACGATAACGCCTTCATCGGTGACTTCATCGATATCGCAATCGTTATAGACCATTATGCCATTTTGGCGCATGTAGATCATATAGCGCCATTTAAAGGAGGGATTGACATCGAAACCGGCTGATTTCTCCTTGCCGACAATGGCCACTTTTTTGCCCTGTTTGGCCAGATGCAGGGCACAACCGATGCCCGGTTTGCGGTTTCCGTACATCACCACGGTTTCGCCGACTTCAGCCTTTCCGCTCATTACATCCAGCAGGTTGACAATCTTATCACTGTCACCGCCGGGCACCTCAATCTTTGAATAAGCCGGGCCGGTAGCCAAAACAACGGTATCCGGCATTTCTTCTTCAATCAGATCATCGGTGACCTCGGTGCCCAGATGAAAATTAACGCCGGCCTTTTCGCACATAACCTTTTGATACTCGACACAGGTCCAGAGCTCATCGTCGCCGTAGGGTGCATTTTTGGCTTCATTGAGCGTGCCGCCAATCACATCGCGCTTGTCATAGACGTGCACCTCATGTCCTCTGCGAGCGGCCATGTAAGCACATTCCAGGCCGGCCGGACCAGCGCCGACGATCATAACTTCTTTCTCCTCTTCTGCCGGTTTGGGATTGGCAAACTCTTCCTGCCATTCATGCGCGCAAACCGGATTGATATAACAGGTCATAGGGGCATCCCGAAAAAGCCGCGCCAGGCAGAGATTGCAGGCAACACAATGCCGAATCTCTTCTTCTTTGCCTTCCGCCACTTTCTTGGGCATGTACGGATCGGCGATCATCGAGCGGCATATTTCCCACTGATCCAGTTCACCGGCACCGATTTTTTCATTCGGCAGGGCCGGCTTAAACAGGCGGTAAGCCATTTGAATGGGGATATTGACATGTTCCTTGGCGCGTTTGGCCAGATGAATCCAGTTGCCCATTGGAATATCGCGACTGATAACCGGATAAATGGATTCCTGCCATCCCAACGTGCAGCTAATATAATCTGCACCGGCTTCTTCGGCAATCTTGTAAGTCTCCATGGATTCTTCTGGTGTATTGCCCCGCACATCATCCAGCAGCTCCTCGGAGCACAGACGAATACCCACCGGAACGTCCGGGCCGCAGACGTCTTTAACACCCTGAATGATTTCAACCACAGCCTGCATCCGGCCGCGGATGTCCCCGCCGTATTCATCTGTACGCCGGTTGGTATAGCTGGAAATGAAATTGGAAATCAAATACCCCACGATGCCGGATATTTCCATAACGTCGAAGCCGGCTTCGATACCGCGCCGGGCAGCATCCACATGCTGCTGGATCATGGTTTGGACATCCTTTTTGCTCATCTCCTGAACAGGCTTAAAAATTCTAAGGCGCTGGGGAACCGCCGAAGGGCCGTGACAATAATCCACTTCAACCGCACCCACCCGGCCACAATCCATGAGCTGAAAACCGGCCACGGCTTTGCCTTCGTGGATGGCGTCGGCAATGCGCTTGAGGCCCGGAATGAACTTGTCATCCCAGCAGGCAGCCTGACCGACATATCCCTGGCCCTGGCGTTTTTCGTCCATGTAAACGCCCTGCATGAAGCACAACCCGCCGACAACACCGATGGCTCGCTGGCGCATGTACTCGACTCCGGCATCGGTGACAAACCCGTCATGGCCGTTGAGGTTGTCTTCGGTGGCCGCATACTTAATGCGATTGGGAACCATAAGATTGCCAATTTGAATCGGCTTGAACAGGTGGGGGTATGTTTTGGCCCCCGGGTAATCCGCATAATCCCATTCAAATAGTGTTTTGGCCATTTCATATCCTCCTTTTTTATCAGTTCATATAATCGGCTGAATTGGATTGTTCTTTTTTGAAGGCGGCAACAAGCAAATCGAAGGTATGCTCTAAATTATCAAACAGAGAATAAGACCTGTCCTTTAACAGCCAGCGCGTGATAATGTGGTCCATGGTTCCAACGAAAATATCGCGCGCACTTCTCGGATCGAGGTCCGGCCTCATTTCTCCGTTTTTCTGGCCTTCTTCAAAAATGTCGATCAAGTAAGAATAAAATTTCTTGACGTTGGCGTAAACTTCGGTGTTTAAAAAATTGGCATTGGTTTTCAGAAACAGATAGACGATCTTGGCATCCAACGGGGCCTGTTCAACACGGCGTAGATACCACCACAGATACTTGCGCAGTTGGTTGACGGCGCCCTGGATGCCAAATAATTGTTCGTCCAAATCCTTGAGCAATTCGGATACCCACAGGTCCGGAATGGTCAGCAGCAAATCTTCTTTACCCTGGAAATATTCATACAGAGCCGCCTCGGACAAACCGGCTCGCCTGGAGATATCCACAATAGTGGTTTTCTGATACCCCTGCTCGGAAAACAATTTCTTGGCAGAGTTGATGATGCGAATCCGGGTATGCGCTTTTGAATTATTCTTTGAATTGTTTTTGGCCATATTGAGATAGAATAAAATTTAAAAAGGGGATGTGCGTAAGGTCAAGCTTATGATTTATTGTTACAGAATTTGCATATAACAAACAACATTCGGTAAAATATTTATAATATATTTAATAATATATATATAAAAAACTTAAAAAAATAACTTTTCCCTAATAACATTAGGAAGTTCGTCTGTCAAGGAAAACCTCAGCATTTTGCCGGCATGATTAGCAATCGATAATTGGACTTGTAGCTGGTTTTATCCCTTCAAGTCATCCTGAAGCATCTAAACAATTTTTATGTAAATCAGTCGCTAAATTCGTAATTATATGCTATAGATGGCACATAATTCATATAGATCCTCTCAATCGATCGAATGCGCCCGATTGCCGCTAATGGCATAAATGAAATTTTGCTGAATGCGCCGGAATGATGGACTTGAAATCGCTTATCGCCTGTCATGAATGTGACTTACTGCATCAACGCCGGTCTCTACCCCCCGACGGAACGGCCCGCTGTGTCCGCTGCGGGGCCGTACTGTACCGGCACAAACGAAACAGTCTGGACCGCGTGCTGGCACTGACGGCGGCCGGCCTGATACTTTTCATTGTCGCCAATTTATACCCGTTTTTGACATTCAGACTGGAGGCTCAGATACAGGAAACCAATCTGATTACCGGGGTTATCGAACTCTACCGGCAAGGGATGTGGATCGTGGCAGGCGTCGTGTTGTTGACAACTGTGGTGTTGCCATTCCTTGAGCTCACTGGAACGCTGTTTGTTCTGGTGCCTTTGAAGATGCGGCGGCGGCCCTGGAAACTTGCCCTGTTCTTCCGCGCGGTGCGCAGCTTTCGGCCCTGGGGTATGATGGAAGTCTTTATGATCGGCATCCTGGTGGCCGCCGTTAAGCTGGTCAAAATGGCCAACATCATCCCGGGCATCGCCCTGTACGCGTTTATGATCCTTATTTTTATCCTGGCAGCATCAGCTGCAGCACTTGATCCGCATATCGTGTGGAAGACATTAGATCAAAGCCCATGAAACCAGCACCGCTTACAGCTATGCGCGCTTCTCTGATCAGTTGCCACAACTGCCATCTACTTTGCAAAGCTGTACCTGCGGCCAAAGGCCTTTCTGTGTCTTGTCCGCGCTGCGGT
>JASFIV010000201.1:0-8702 GCA_050122475.1 Desulfobacterales bacterium
GTATCGTTTCCTCTCGATATGACGCCTTCGTCGTTCATATTCGTCCCGTCAGAAGATAAGTTGAGGTTTCACCGATGTTGGGCAAATAATAATGGCCGCGCAATTTAAACAGGTAATGGGCGCGCAACCGACGATAGGTGGTTTCTGAGACCTGAATGCCGCCGGGTATTCCGGAATCTGCCATTTTGGATGCAAAACGCACCGACTCGCCCCAAATATTATATGTTTTCGCTTTGCGACCCACCGAACTGCCCAAAACGGCACCGGTGTCAATCCCGACTCTGAATTCCATGGCAGTGTTTAAAGATGCAAACAGGCCGGTGCAGTGATTCTGGATCCCGAGTGCCAGGTCAGCAATCCGAACGGCATGGTCTTCAGATCTAGATTCGAATCCCGCCGCACAGACGATTTCCTCCCCCATCACCTTCATATAGTCGATGCCCTGGGCCGTGACCAGATCTTCCAGGTGGCCGACCATTTGATCAACCGTCGTTGTGGTTTCGGTATCCGTAATACGCACGGCAAGGGATAAGGTGTCGGTAAATCGCAGGACCAGAACAGTCATATTGGGAAATATATCAGCCGCCGTTTGATCGGGATCGATACCACCGGCTTTGAGACGATCCAAAAATGAGGTGATAGGCGCTTTTCTGTTCATCGAATTATGGCTCGACAGTTGCTGGGCGGTATCGGGTGCAACAGGATGGTCATCGGCTCGAATGTCCCCGGCAACCGCAGCCGGCTGCGGCGATAAGACAGCAGGCGCCTCTGCAGTTTCGGTATCTTCTTCCGACTGAGTAAATGCACGGATGCATGCTGGATCCACTGACAACCGCAGTGCCAGCATGTCGGCAATGGCATGCGCAAAGGAGATTTCTTCGCTCGACCAGCCGTCGTGCTGTCGATCGTGCTCGAACCACAGGGCCCCTATTGACTGACCTTGATAACGAATCGGTACCGCCAACAATGATTCACAGCCCAGCGGTTGCAGGTACACCCGATACAGCTCGGCCAAGCGAGTGTCCGTTTCCGCATCAGGAGCGTTGATCTCCTCGCCTTTCTGCAACAGCTCGAACAACGCAGGAAAGTCAACCCGGGCAAGCACGGTCCCCTGCGTATGGCCGTAGCTTTCGCGATCGTAGCTGTCGATACACTTCAAGAATTGGCCGCCATCATCAAAGTTCCACAAGCTGCTGCGTCTCAAATTGACGGCACCGGTAACAATCTCGGTTAGCTCCCCGAGGGATTCGGTATCCTCGGCATCAAACATGGCCGCATTAGCTGAAAGCTCAGAAAAGGCCCGGCTCTGAGCCTCGAGTTGATCCTGGCGACTGAGCACCTGACGGGCATTGCGTTCCGCCCGCAGCCCCTGGAAAACCAGCAGACCGGCCATAATGGCCGCCAGGACTACAATGCCGGCGGACATCAGGATAATATTGCGGTTGTTGCGCGCCACAAAACCGACAAAGTCTTTTTCCGGCACAAAAACAAACACCGATAAATCGAGCCCTGTTTTTTGGGGCATTAGAAAGGCGGTACTCAGGTAACGCTGGCCGTCAACGACCAGATCCCGATGACCATGCCCATCGATACGGAAGCGGTTGTAAGCGCGATTTAAAACCGGGTTTCCCAGTTCTTCCACCACAATGGGTTTATACAGATCGCCCTCTTTTTTGACCATTTTTTTGATCTCCGGATGAGCAACGATGTAACCGTCTTCATCGATAATGATGGCCTCTCCGTTCTGGCCGATTTTCAATGTCTCGAGAAAGGCGCTGATATCTTTTAATTCGATATCCAGGCCGAATACACCCAGGCGTTCATCGTTTTTTCCCATAATCGGCAGGGAGATGGTTGCACCGTGGGTCTGACTCGTAAAGAAAATATAAAAATCGGTCCAAAATGGCTCCTGGCTCTTAACCGCCCCTATAAACCAGGGCCGCTCCCGGGGATCATAAGGATCATCGAAGACGGTTTCCTCATCAACCACGCTGCCCGCCGGGTCTCGGCGAATCCAGGTGGTCCGGGCGGCACCGCCGGAGCGCTCGATGATTTTGGTGTGCAGCGACCCGTCCGGCTGGCGGGCAATCATTAAGAAGTTGCCTTGAAGATCACCAACAATGAAATTGCTCACCTGCGAAAGATTGTCCAAAACTCTGAAAGCAAGCGGTTCCAACAGATCCCGATTGTGAATATCAAATGGCGTATTTTCTAAAAAGTCGGCGGTGAGTTGAACCGTATCTTCAATCGGTACGATAAAAGCATCCAACTCGCCGGCAATGCGCCGTTCGATCGCCCCCAGCACCTCCTGCGACAAGGCCAATGCATCCCGGCGATTGCTAAAATAGGAATATACGATGATGGCGAGCAGCGCAGCCAACACAACAATCACAAAGCCAATCGGGCCTGCCACACGAAAGAAGTGTCCCCGCAGAGATTTTCGGTTGTTGCGATCTCCATAACTGAGTTTAACCACTTCTTCTCTTCGCAATTTGAGCTCCTCCTAAAATGTATGAAACAGAAGATAGATCCGTTACTCAAACAAGAATCTTCTTTGCAACTTACCCATCTTTAGCGATCATTATTGAATTGTAGACGTCATGCCGAACTTAATAATTCTGTCTTCTCATGCTGGTCAATCGCTTTTCATCCGGGAATTGAAAACACAGGGTGCATCTTGGATAACTCCAGTTAGATAAGCGAAAAAATAGGTACGAAGCAGACCGGTGTCAATCATCGAAAACAAACAGTGTTTTTATGACATTAAGCCAATTTTTTCGACCGAAGAGGGCGCCCACTTGGGTAGCCAAGGATGGTAGAAATTCGACTCGGTGTATAAGGAAAAATTCGATAACCCAATTCCAATGCAATCTGAGTTAACTTGACAAAAAATCCATCATACATAAGTTGGAGAAAATATCGCAAAGATTAATCGTGCCAGGGTATTAATTTTGCCAAACTCACATCAAACCCGTCAAAAAGGATAAGCAAATGAAACGTTATGGGGCAGAATTTATAGGAACTTTCTGGTTGGTACTCGGCGGATGCGGTAGCGCAGTGCTGGCGGCCGCATTTCCCGACGTAGGCATAGGGCTATTGGGCGTTTCGTTAGCCTTTGGTCTCACAGTGCTGACGATGGCCTATGCCATCGGGCACATATCGGGCTGTCACCTGAATCCGGCGGTCTCTATCGGTCTGTGGGCCGGAGGTCGATTTCCGGCAAAACAGCTATTGCCCTATATCATTGCGCAGGTCTTAGGCGCCGTGGTCGCAGGCGGCGTCCTTTATGTCATTGCCAGTGGAAAGGCTGGATTTGACGTTTCGACTGGTTTTGCATCCAATGGCTACGGTGAGCATTCGCCGGGAGGCTATTCTCTGCTGGCGGCGTTGGTCACAGAAATTGTCATGACCATGATGTTTTTACTTATTATTCTGGGTGCAACCGACGAACGCGCACCGCAGGGGTTTGCGCCGATTGCGATCGGGTTGGGTCTCACGCTCATCCACCTGATCAGCATTCCGGTAACGAATACCTCGGTCAACCCTGCACGAAGCACAGGGGTGGCTGTTTTTGTAGGCGATTGGGCTGTTTCACAGTTGTGGCTCTTCTGGATAGCCCCCATTGTCGGTGCTTTCCTGGGGGCGGCCATCTATCGAATTGTTGGCAGCCAAAAAGATTAGCAAGCAGCCGCTTGTCGTATTTTTTGGTTAAAAGCCTCGATCATCAAAATATCGTTGTATATCCCTGCAAGATACCGCAGATAGAAGGCGATCTAAGCTTGTTAAAAATTGGTAATGACATGCCCGGTTCTCATTTCGTAAGTTATTTCTGGAGCGGTACCCTAAGATGTGATCACAAAAAGATGAACTTCGCGGGGACCATGGGCGCCGTGAACCATGGTGGCTTCGATATCGGCGGTTTTACTGGGGCCCGATATAAAAGTCAGGCAATTGGTTAAACCTTTCTGGTGCTCTTGAGGATCCCATCTGAGCAGGGCGTAAAGCTCTTTTAAATCGGCAATGATCTGATCAAGCGTGATAACGGCAACATGAATGGCTGGCACCAGTGATACGATGCGCGCCTGCCCGGGCCGCGTCCGCATCACCAGAGTGGCGGTGTCGGCCATGCAAAAATCAGCCGAGGTCACGCCGATGTAAGCATCGATTACCTGCTGTCGGATGTCTTCTTCTGCGGTTACCGACGAGTCGGTGATAGATAGCGGCACATTCTGCTCTGCCAGAGCCTCCGGCAGATTCAGGCGTTTGATCAGCGGGTGGGCCCAGGCCACCACACTTTTCTGGTTTCCCCATTCGGGATCTTTTTCCCGCACCAATGCCGTGATGGCAGTCGTCACTGCACCTGTGTCATCACAGGGAATCACTTTCAGGTTGATGGGGCCGGCGGCTTCAATTAACGCGTCGAGCAGCTTTTTTCGCTCCATGACGCCACGGTTGTTGATATGTTCCAACATCGCCCGGCTTTCAGCGGATATGTCACCACCGAACAAATCGGCATCGACCCGCGATTCAGTCTGTGGTTCCCTTAATGCCTTTTTGATGGTGTTTATAAACTGCTCTTGTCCTGAATCTCTCATCTTAATAAAATCGCCTATTGGAAAATAATGTGTCCGCTATAGATTGCCACTCAGTTCTTCGAACAATTTCTAACCTGCTGCCCCTAAAGTACCTGGCCGGATGTAAATTGCTGCTGCCCACATATCACAGCGTTTAAAGCCTCAAAAAGGGCATGTTTTTTTCCGAAAGGCGATATGCGGATGGTTAACCCAGCGGCCTGCTTGTGACCCGATATTGGGGATGAACGGCAAACAAGTATTTGAACCAACCCCTAAGCCGGCTTCATCCCAAATATCGGGTCACCGCTACCGTGTAATTCATATCGCCTATCGGAAAATGATATGCCCGCTATCGATTGCCACTCACCTCTTCGAGCACCATTCTAAAGGCCTTCTTTCCATCTTCGTATAAAACTTTGCTTGGCCAACGGCTTTAAATCGCGCCCCTGTGTCCATGCATTGATCGGCGGCGGGAGGCGACGAATCATACCATCCCGCTGCGGCATCAGCCTTTGCCCCACGGCCGCCAATCGTAGGGCAAGGTCGTAAACCGACCGATTGTGGATGATCCGGGACCAGGCCTGCCATATCCGTTTTTCGATGCGATCTGCCGGCGCCACCCCCCAAATCGGATCGCCTTGGGCCAGCTTTGTCCGTAAGGCCAGCAACATGCGCGGCAGATCGATGTTGACCGCACAGGCCTCCTGACAGGCGCCGCAGAGGGTCTCCCCCAGACACAGGTCCTTGGCGCGATTGATGCCCACCAGCAGCGGTGTAACTACCGCGCCCACCGGCCCGGTGTATGCGTATCCATATGAATGCCCGCCAATCTTGGCGTAAACCGGGCACACATTCAGGCAGGCCGCGCAGCGGATGCAACACAGCATCTCACGAAATTCGGGATCGGCCAGAATGCGGCTGCGCCCATTATCCAGAATAACCAGATGAAACTCCTGCGGGCCGTCGACCTGATCCGCCTGGCGGGGTCCGCCGATATAACTGACATAGGTGGCCATATTCTGAGCCGCAGCCCCCCGGCACAGCAGTCTTAGAAGGATATCGTGATCCTCAAGGCGCGCGGCAACCCGCTCCATGCCCATGAACGCCATATGGACTTTCGGCAGGGTGGTTGACATGCGAATGTTGCCTTCGTTTGAAACTGTCGTAATGTGTCCGGTTTCGGCACAGGCAATATTGCAGCCGGAAGTACCCATATCGGCCGCCAGAAATTTTTGCCGCAAAGCCTTTCGGGCAATCCAGGTTAATTTTGGTGGATCATTCTCGTAGGGGATATCGAGATGATCGGCAAAAAGCCTGCCGACATCGTTGCGGGTTTTGTGAATAGCCGGTGCAATGATGTGAGAAGGTGTCTCACCGGCCAGCTGAATGATATATTCGCCCAGGTCGGTTTCGGACACCTCGATGCCGGCATCAACAAGCGCATCGTTTAACCCGATCTCTTCGCTCACCATGGATTTGCCTTTAACCACGTGCTTGACTTCTTGGCGCCGGGCGACTTCCAGGCAATAATTCACAGCCGCCTGACGGTCTTTGGCAAAAAACACATGACCCCCGTTTTTGCGGATGTTGGCCGCAAGGGTCTCCAGAACAACGTCCAGATTTTCAATGGTTTTCATCCGAATCTCATGGGCTTTTAAGCGCAGATCGGGCCCCTCCGGCAACCGACGGTAACATTCAGCAGTGCCACGGCCAAAACGATTCTGCAAATCCGCCAGTGCCTTTTGCAGAATCGGATCTTTAATCGCCTTTCTGGCCTTGGCCACGTAATTTTCAGTCGCTATTTTTGACATTTTCTATTTTGAACTGGACGGGAATAACAAAAAGAAATAAAAAACCACGAAATTTATCTTTTCGCGTTTTGGTATTTTCGTGCTTTCGTGGTAAATTATTCATTATTTCCAATACACTCATTTGAGCACTATGATGCAAGGATCTGCGCAAGATGTAATACCTTGATCGGGCTGCCCAGGCGGCTGAGCTTGCCTTGAATGTTCATCAGGCACCCCATATCGCATCCCACCACTGCATCGGCCTTGGTATCGATTATGTTTTTCACCTTATCGGTGACCATGGCGTCTGAAATATCAGGATATTTAACGGAAAATGTCCCGCCAAATCCACAACAATAATCCGAATCCCGCATTTCAATGAAATCGATGCCGGCTACATGCTGCAACAGCGTGCGCGGCTGTTGCCTGACACCGATGCCGCGCAGCAAATGACAGGAATCATGGTAGGTGACCCGCCCCTTAAAATGCGCCCCCAAATCATCAATGCCAAGCACGTCCACCAGGTACTCGCTAAATTCAAAAGTGCGCCGTGCAAGATTCACAGCGCGTGGCAACCACTGGGGTTCGTTTTCAAACAGCTGTTCATAATGATGCCGCACCATATTTACACAGGATCCCGACGGACAGACAATTGTTTCTGCCTCATCAAACACTTCAATGAAATGCCGCGCGGCAACACGCGCCTGGCGGCGATAACCGGAATTAAAGGCCGGCTGCCCGCAGCATGTTTGATCAATAGGGCAGCTCAGGGACACCCCCAGCCGTTGCAGCACGCGCACCATGGCTTCAGCCACCTCGGGGTAATGCGTGTCCACTAAACACTGAATAAATAAAGTAACCTTCTGGTCGTTGCTCATATTGAATTTACAGCCCGTTATTCATTGTTTGGCTCAGAACTGCGCGCACAACCTGAACGATAGTCCTCCTTGTCGATTCACGCTCTGCCCGGTGGTAAGCGCGCATGAATCCACAGAGCTGAAATTAAAGGTGAACGCTACAATGAACCGTTAAAAAAATCCAGCGTAAAATCAGGTCGGTGTCCATATGCTGTAGATCTTCAATAAGATTTGAAAAGCTTGCGCTAAAAATTATTTCTGATAAGATATTGCGAGCTTAGGAGATGTTGACCATGTCAGAACAAAGAACAGCCCTGTTGGAGCTCATTGATAAAATAGAGCACATGGGACAATTTCAAGACCGCATCGATTTCCCGGCCACCATCGGTCAGATATGGGAGGTATTTTTGGATGATGTGCGCAGCTTGATCGAGATTGAGGTCTGTGCATTTTTTGTCGTTGATGACGATTCCCACGAATTTATTTTAGAATATGTATATCCTGATGATAGAAAGAAAATTTGCAAAAAAGAAGTCGATTATCAAATTGAATGCGGCATATTTCCCTGGATTATCAATCGCAGACAACCGGCACTGATTCCCGCTCTGGCATTCGAAGACGGCAAGTCAATTGTTATGTTACCGCTTTCAACCATTAAGAGAACGCTGGGAGTCGTCATGGTAAAGACACCCATCAAAGAAAGCGCCATAACCCAGGAAAGCATGAAGCTTCTGACCATGCTGGTCAAACAGTACTCACTGGTATTGGAAAACACCTTATTGTATGAACGTTTGAAGCGAAAGCATAAATCGCTCGAAAAAGCCAATGGCGAAATCAGGCTTTTATCCAGAAAAGATTCGCTGACCGGGTGCTATAATCGCGGCTACCTCAACGAACACCTACAGCACGAAATTAAAAGGGCCTCGCGATATCATCACCCGCTCTCGATTGCTTTATGTGACATCGACCATTTCAAACGGGTAAACGACACCTTCGGTCATCTATGCGGCGACATGGTCCTTATAGAATTTGTGCAGCGCATCCTGTCTCTGATCCGGTCCGACATGGACTGGCTGGCACGATATGGCGGAGAAGAGTTCTTACTCGTCTTGCCCGAAACCCATCATAAAAATGCCAGTCGCCTGGCCGAAAGGCTTCGTAAGCAAATTTCAAAAAAAAAGTTTAGCTGGGAAGAAGCGAAGATTTCTATCACTGCCAGCTTCGGGGTCACCGGCATTGACAAGGGCGCAAACCTAGAGGATTTTTCGGTGGAAGATCTTATCGAGATGTCAGATCAGTATCTTTACCAGGCGAAGAATTCAGGAAGGGATAAGGTTATCGGCGGACCGTTTGCCCCTGAATCGGACATTAAAAATAATAAGAAGTTGAAATGACGTATCAGCGCTGAAAATCAGTTTGTCCAGCAACACCCTACCAGACCCCGTGCAGGGCGCCTTGTAAATGCTTCAGACTTATCTACC
>JASFIV010000202.1:0-8696 GCA_050122475.1 Desulfobacterales bacterium
TTTTTCCTTTATTAACGGGCTCAACCGGCCAACCCAAACGCGAACTTTAGCATTTTGATATAGTCTTAGATCAACGCTTATATGTAAATTTGATAAAATATAGATTTGAAGAGGTTTGGAGGAACAATGGAAAAAATCAACCAACTGGAAAAGGAACAAATGCGACTTGACCACCCTGCATTTGGGCCGGGCGATAATGTCAAAGTCCACGTCAAAATAAAAGAAGGTGAAAAAGAACGTATTCAGGTCTTTCAAGGCGTGGTCATCAGCAAACGTAAAGGTGGTACAAATGCAACCTTTACGGTCCGCAAGGTTTCTTACGGTGTGGGCGTAGAGAGAATCTTTCCGCTGCATTCGCCTGCGATCGACAAGATCGAGCTGGTTACCCGGGGCCGTGTCCGACGCGCCAAAATCTACTATCTGCGCAAACTCAGAGGAAAAGCCGCCAGGATCAAAGAGCGCCGCTAAACCTAAATACAGAGGACAGAAAACAGAAATCAGATGACAGATGAAAATCGGGCGAAATCAAGACACAGATTTCAACTTGTTCAATCTGTCCTCTGACATCTGACATCTGACATCTGAAAATGGATATGTGGTTTTTCGAAAAAAAAGCCACTGCAAAGGGTTTCAAATCAATTGCCGGTATCGACGAGGCCGGTCGGGGTCCTCTGGCCGGTCCAGTTGTTTCTGCAGCGGTGATTCTGCCACAGACATTTTCGGTCGCCGATGTTGCAGATTCGAAAAAGCTTTCTGCTAAAAAGAGGGCCCGTCTGTATGAAGGGATTTATGCCCAGGCGGTTTCGGTTGGCATCGGTATCGTGGATGCGGTAGAGATTGACCGCATTAATATACTGCAGGCCTCCTTGCTGGCGATGTCCATTGCAACCCGCAACTTAGATCCCCAGCCCGATTGTCTCCTTATTGACGGGCCCTTCCGAATTTCTTCTCATCTTTCACAGAAGCCGATTGCCAAAGGTGACGCACTCAGTGTTTCGATTGCAGCAGCGTCGATTGTTGCCAAGGTCACACGGGATCGGCTGATGGAAAGGTATCACGAATATTATCCCCAATTCGGCTTTTATCAGCACAAAGGCTACCCCACCCGGGCGCATAAGGCAGCCATCCGCGAATATGGGTATTGTCCGATTCATCGGAGGTCGTTTAAGGGCGTCAAAGAATACCTGTGAATTGCTTTATAACACTCATCTATGGGCCAAGGGCGTTGTTGCTCGTCGCCGAAAGCGGCTGACGTACTATGTGTACGCGGCGCCGTTTTCGCCTCCTCCCGCCTAGCCCTTAACCCATATCTAAGCATTCTAAAGCAATTCACAATTTTTTAAAATATAAGCCTCAGTTGACGCGTAATGTGCTATAGATTAAAGATAAAGCATTTAGATGCCTTCATAGATAACATATCCTGATTTAGGTAAATGAAAACAAAGAGGCAAAAATTTGGTGAACAGGGTGAAGCGCTTGCGGTCAAACGCCTGAAAAAGGCCGGTTATAAGATTATCGAAACCAATTATCGCACCCGGCTGGGTGAAATCGATATTATTGCCAAAGACAAAGATACCCTTGTTTTCGTCGAAGTCAAAACCAGAACCTCGTTTCATTATGGTAGCCCCAAATTGGCCATAACGCCAAAAAAACAGAAGAAAATATCCATGGCTGCGTTATATTACCTGAAGACGATCGGCCAGAGCTCTGCCAGGGCCCGATTCGATGTGGTCACCATCATTTCAAATCGGGATGCCCCTCAGGTAGAAATCATTAAGAATGCTTTTGATTTAGCCTATGCCTAACGCAAATCATACCCCAACAAAGGGAATACTCTACGTTGTGGCCACACCGATCGGTAACCGGGATGACATCACCCTGCGGGCCCTCGACATTTTGCAGCGGGTCGATCTAATAGCGGCCGAAGATACCCGCAAATCCGGCCGTTTTCTGGCCCATCACCGCATAAAAAACCATCTGGTATCCTACCATGAACACAACGAAACAAAACGAACCCCGCAATTGATTGAAAAATTGTTGGCCGGAACATCGATCGCCCTGATATCCAATGCCGGTACACCGTCGGTATCCGATCCCGGATTTCGTTTGATCGCCGCTGCGATTGAACATAAGATCGTGGTAACCCCGATACCGGGGGTGACCGCCGCCACCGCTGCCATGAGCGTATCGGGGTTGCCCACAGATTCTTTTATGTTTGTGGGTTTTGCTCCCAAAAAAAAAGGGAAAAGAATCAAATTTCTTAAAGCAATCGGCGCTCGCTCCGAATCCCTTGTATTTTACGAGTCTCCCAAACGCATCATTTCATTATTGGAGGATATCATTACCAGTTTGGGTGATCGGCATGCCATGCTGGCGCGCGAAATGACCAAGTTGCATGAGGAATTTATAAGGGGTCCGCTGTCACAAATCTTAAATGTGATCGGGAGCCGCTCGACGGTTAAAGGCGAATGCACCCTTCTGGTAGCGGGCCGTGATCAACTAGACGAAATAGACATCCAGAGCGTTAAAACCGAGCTCAAGGCAGCCCTTGAAAATGAAACCGGCAGTCTTTCTGAAATCGCCCGGCAGATTGCCCAAGAATATGGCCTTCCGAAAAAGACAGTTTATGATCTGGCGCTGGAGATCAGAGGACACAGGTCCCGTCTTCGCTCTGTCGAGCTACGCCGCGGCAAGCAGAAGACAGAATCCAGAGAAAAAGATCACAAGTGAAATATACGTGATTGTTATGAATACAATCCGCATTCCGCATTCCGCATTCCGCAATAAAACGATCTACCCCGTGATAATGGCCGTTCCGGAGACGGTTAGAGATCTGACACCCAAAGAACGTGTCAAATTCCTCAGCCGCCAGGCACGGCGAGCCCTGGAGATATCTGCCGAAAAAAGTCGAGTGCGACTGGGAAAACTGGAACAGGATGAACGAAACGCTCCTCTGCCTTTTGACGGAAGCTACTGGTCGATTACCCACAAGACCGAATACGTCGGCGGTGTAATCGCCCCTTATCCGGTCGGGATTGATATCGAAAAAATCTGTTCGCGTACAAAAACACTATTCCAAAAAACCGCTACCGAGGCAGAATGGTCGCTGGCGGACAAGACTTTTGAAACGTTTTTTCGCTACTGGACTGCGAAAGAGGCGGTGCTTAAAGCTGCCGGCATCGGTCTTAAAGCACTTTCAAAATGCAGGGTTATTCGGGTGCCGGACGAAAGACACCTTGATATTGAATATGATGCGAGCACCTACAGCATCCAACACTACTACTATGACAACCACATCGCATCCATTGTGAAAAATAGCTTTGAGATCGATTGGACGCTTGTTTAGGTAACGCGCACGGCGGATAATCGCATGAATCCTGCTGAAATGAAGGTCCCTATCAGCTAAAGAAGTTTTCACATTTGGCCGAAAATAGCATTGCTCCCCTACTCCATTCCGAATGGAAAAGAAGCGATCAGTTTCCGATTCCACCGGTGCCTGCGGATTCATTATTGACAATCGGCTGCCGTTTTCGCTTGAGCGCTGAAGATGCGGATATAGCAGTCTATATAAGGCACAACTTTCTGAAATTAATATAAAATAAGTAAATTGAGCAGAATGGTAACCCTTTTGATTTTTTTGACTTTTCAGCTACGATACGATATATTTTGATAAGTGAATTGTTCAGGCAAATGTGTTGCCCATAAGGTTGTAAGGAGGCAAAAATGGAAGTTCTGGGTATTGATATCGGTTTCGGTTTCACAAAAGCCACCAATGGCAAGGAAACCTTTATTTTTAAATCAATTTTTGGGGATGCATCGGAAATCCAATTCTGGGCGGACTTTGGTGATAGTATACCAACGGATCATATTCATGTATCCATTGACGGCAAATCATATTTTGTGGGCGACCTGGCCGAGCAACAGTCAAATGTTTTAAATTTCACCTTGGACCAGGAACGATTGATTACCGACTATGTCCGAATTCTGGCCCTGACGATAGCGGGGCTGTTTCTAAAAAACAATACACCCATTAATGTTCCCATCAATGTCGTATCCGGGCTGCCCATCGGCTTCTTTAAACAAAACCATGAGCGCTTTAATGAGATCCTCACTGGGCACCACTCGATCACCTACCATTCCCACAACGGCGAAAAGACCACCCAGGAAATTTATATCAATAAGGTACGAATGTTGCCGCAGCCCCTGGGCAGCATTTTAAACTGCCTGATGGATGACAGCGGCAAAATTATCAATGATGAGCTGGCCAATCAAAAGGTCGGCGTGGTCGATATCGGTTTTCGCACAACCGATTTTACGATTCTGGATCATTTGCGATATATTGACCGCGGCAGCCGCACTTTTGATAATGGCATTTCAAAGGGATTCGGCGTCATTTCAAACAAACTGAGAGAAAAATGCGGTGTCAGCGTGGAGCTTTACCGCCTGTATAAGGCGGCTGAGGAAGGCACCATTAAAATGCGGGGGCATGGTTTCTCGTTTGAAAAAATTAGAGATCAGGTCTACTCCCAGCTGGCATCTACCATTGCCAACGATCTTGACCGTCTCTGGGCCGACGATTGGGATATCGATTCGATCATTCTGACCGGCGGGGGTTGCCGGGAACTTGCCGGATATCTGCACCCGTTGATTACCGGCAATGTCATCCCCATCGACGGCAATGCCGATCCACGGCTCAATAACGTCCTGGGCTACGCCAAATACGGCAGATACATCTGGGGCGAAGCCGTAACAGAAAATCCATCAGCCAAACAGGCCGGCACCGAGCAACCCGAACCGGAAACCGAGCCGGAAACCGGAACCGGTGAGAAATTTGGCAAGGCTGGATTAACACAGGTGAAATAAGGTACACTGTAATCGTAATTCAGAAGGGTCGCTTTTCAGCCTCCCGGGTTTCAGCGCTGCACTGAATTTATCTTTTTGCCTTTCATTTTAACGCTTAAACCAAAATTTTTGAGCGTTTGGTTGAGCGGCCGCCCGAATAAAAAATCAAGCATGTCGGCGTCCAGCCCCCCTTGGGAAACCACCAGTTTGCGGATTTCATTGTCAAATTGAATAATCTCCGCCAGCTTTTGCCGGGCATTGCCCGGTTGATCACTATTGATGGCTTTTATCAGCGCAAGAATCGTATCATAATTGCAGCGCTGCTGATGATTTTTGATTAAAGCCCACAATCCTTCAATACCAGCCAGCAAATCTTCGCGTTTCAGCCTTTTTCGGGCATACAGCGCTTCCAGTTCGGCTGTATCCCAGCATTTGAGCGCGCGACATTCAATCGGCCGGTTATCATAGATGGTGCAGGCTGCCTGCGCTTCATCAAAAAACAAACACGTCCAGCTGTTGCCTTTGCCCTTGATCTTGATGATATCCGAGCCCACCGGCTCAAGGCACTGCCGTACGTTATCATAGGCCATTTCACCCTTTCGAATGGTATACAAATATTTAGACGGAATCTCACCCGATTCAATCAGAGCTTTATCGGCCTGGTGAAAAGAGGGCCCGCCTTTGTGGCAGCAGGTGCCACAGCGCTGGCAAGTTGAAACTGCTGTTTCTTTTGAGGCCGTTGCAGGTGTTTTTGATCTCTGGTGCTTATCGTCTGCATCAGCATTCATATGGCAACCATATCAAAGACCACACCAATTAACAAACGAATGTGGATTGAACTCAAAATGGATGTTTGATTAACAAAAGGATTTGCATTATCATACAAATTAACACAGCCTTAAAATTATTCTCCAAAACATTCAACAATGAAAAACTTAATTCTTCACACCGAACAAATCAAAGATAAAGAACTATTCCGCAATTTCGAAGAAGATCCCCGGACCTTGCCGATAATCGCCGAAATGATTAAAAGTCAGGCGTGCGAATTCCGCAAGCCATTGAAGATCAGCGTAAAGGCATTTAAAATAAGAGAACTCTACGAAGTCGAAGGTCATTTCGAGACCCAAATTCGCATGAGTTGCAGTCGCTGCCTGAAAGATTTTGATACGCCGTTGGCGTCTGACTTTGCCCTAACCTACGCCAGAGAAATGCAGGGATTGATGGACGTCCTGGATGAAAAAGAGATTGAATTAAAGCTCGAAGATGTCGGGTTGCTATATTTTCGGGGAAAAGAAATTAATCTTCAGCAGGGTATCCAGGAACAGGTGGTGATGGCCTTCCCCGTTCAGCCCCTGTGTGCTCAAAACTGCAAAGGCCTATGCTCGCAATGCGGGTCGGATCTCAACCTGAAAGACTGCGGATGTAGACAGATTCCTGGTTCCAAAAAATTTGCCGTCCTTAAAAATTTAAAACTGGATAAACCGTAAAGCCTTATCCAAAATAGTATCAGCTTAACTGAATTTATTTACCACGAAAGCACGAAATACACGAAAAGGTAATAACGAATTTAAATTTAGTGTTTTTCTGATTTCGTGTTTTCGTGGTTATCTTCTTCAATCTATCAAAAAAGTAAATACTTCGGTCTTAAATCGTAACTTCATATGACAGACGCCAAAAGATATAGCCGCAAAATCCTGCGACACCCCGGCAAATTTATGTGGCGGGTACTGAAGGGCTTTAAGCGCAATCAGGGGCTGCTCTTATCCGGCGGAGTGGCCTACAATACACTGTTGTCCATCATCCCCATGATGGCGCTGATTTTAATCGGGCTGTCACAATTTATCGAACAAGAGAAATTACTGGAAATCATCATAAAGGAGCTGGAACTCATCGTCCCCGGTCATGCGGAAAAAATAGCATCTGAAATTGGGGCTTTATTTCGATATCGCCAGTTTGTCGGCATTATCGGCATCGGCGTTATGCTGTTTTTTAGCTCCATGGCCTTTAGCATGCTGGAATCGGCTATGTCGGTCATTTTTTACCATCGCATCAAAACCCACCGGCGTCATTTTCTGATCTCGGCCATCATCCCGTACATCTATATGATTTTAATGGGTGTTGGGATTGTGATCATAACGGTCATTGCCGGAGTGCTGGACGCCATCGAAGGTGAAACCCTGACCATTTTCGGCAAAAGCTTTGGTCTCCAGTGGGCTTCCGGGATTGGGCTTTACCTGGTGGGAATCGTCGGCCTCATATTGATGCTATCTTCGTTGTATCTCGTCTTGCCGTTCGGGCAGATTACCGTTCGTCACGCCCTCTTAGGAGGGACCACAGCCGCGATTCTATGGGAAATTACCCGTCATGTGCTCGTGTGGTATTTTGCCAAGCTCTCCCTGGTCAGCGTCATCTACGGCTCTTTTGCCACGGCTGTTGTCATACTGCTGAGTATTGAAATCGCCTCGATTATCTTGCTTTTGGGCGCCCAGGTGATTGCCGAGTTCGAGCGCGCCACCGAAGAGCTGGCCCAGGCCGACAAAAAAAAATAGAGACCGGTTAGTCCACTCAATTCAGAAGCTTACAATTCACCGCAGAAAAACCTGCAGGTACTCCCGCAAAAGGCTCAATCGTAATGTTGTAGGGCAGTTTGTCATCTCTCTTCGTTGTTTCCCGCAGCATTTTTTTGCTGCGATGCCGCTGTCAGGTCTCCCCATCACCGAGTGTCTTTTAGGTGGTTGACTTGTCAGGCGAACGTTATTAAGTTCATCAAGCTTTTATTTAACCGCTTGACACTAGCGCGCGAAGCTGGGAAGAAATAAATTCCAACTATCCATTCTTCGCAAAGGAAAAATCAAAAATGCTACCAACCAGAGTTTACCCGCGACTGAAAAAATCGGTTTTTTTCACCTTTGCTGCCCTACTGTTGGCGGTATTTAACGGTTGCAGTGAAAAAAACGAATATGTCGAGCCGCCGGCACCGGAGGTAACGGTCAGCAAACCGCTGGTCAAAAATGTAACCGAATATCTGGAATTCACGGGTACCACCCGGGCGATTGAAGAAATAGAGATTCGGGCGCGGGTTGAAGGTTTTTTGGAAAGCGTGCATTTTGAAGACGGTGATTATGTCGAGGAAGGACAACTGCTTTTCATAATCGATCCCAAACCGTTCAAAGCCGAGGTGGAAAATGCCCGCGGTCGCCTGGCAAAACACAAAGCCCAGCTCGAGCGTGCTGAAAAGGAATATCAGCGGAATCTCACCCTGTTTAAGCAAAGTGCCGCTTCCGAGGCCAATGTCGTCAAATGGAAAGGCGAAATGGAAGAATCCAAGGGAACGGTGCTTTCCTCCCAGGGGGCTCTGGACAAAGCCCTTCTGGATCTGAGCTATTGCACCATCCGGGCACCCATCAGCGGACGTATCAGCCGCAAAAAGGTGGATATTGGCAATCTTGTAGGCGCCGGTGAATTTACGCTGCTGACTACCATCAGAAAGCCCGATCCGATATATGCCTATTTCAGCATCAATGAACGCGATCTATTGGCTGTCATGAAAAGAGCCCGCGAAGAAGGCGTTACAGCAGACAATCCCGATAAAATCCCGCTGGAATTGGGGCTGGCCAATGAGACCGGTTTCCCCCACCCGGGCCACCTGGATTTCGTGGATTCCACACTCGATCCGGGTACCGGAACCATGCTGTTGCGCGGTCTTTTTCCCAATCCCGGCCCGCCCCATTTTTTATATCCCGGGCTGTTTGTGCGGGTGCGGTTACCCATCAATGAGCGCAAAAACGCATTGCTGGTCAGCGAGCGCGCCCTGGGTCTGGACCAGGGGGGGCGCTACCTGCTGGTGGTCGACA
>JASFIV010000203.1:0-8626 GCA_050122475.1 Desulfobacterales bacterium
CAGGGGTTCTACATTTAGCGGCTTAAAAATAAGGCCTCTGGCTCCTGGTCTCTGGCTTCTGGCAAGATGCGGGGAATCAATTGCCAGCAGCCAGAAGCGAGAAGCCAGCCGCCAGTAGCCAGACCCTTAACCCTTGAACCCTGAACCTTTGAACCCATTATGCCTTGATAATAAGGTAGGTTAGGTATCCCACATAACAGGTCAACAACATCGCGCCGCCTTTGCGGTCGACCGTATAGGTGCGGCGCATCAGCAGCCAGGGTAGGAAACTGGTGAACAGCATCACCAGATAATCGATCCACAGCCCACTTTCAATAAAACCACCGGGAATCGGGATCGGTCGCACCAGCGAAGCGGCGCCCAGCACGCTCATAATGTTAAACACATTGCTGCCAACCAGATTGCCGATGCTGATGTCCATTTCACCCCGCATGGCAGCCACCACCGATGTGGCCAGCTCGGGCAGGGACGTGCCGAAGGCAACGATGGTCAGACCGATGAATTTTTCACTGACCCCCAATTCCGTCATAATATAAACGGCGCTTTCGACCACCATCTGGGCACCACCTACCACACCGGCAATGCCGACGACCACCAGTAAAATCTGTTTGGATCTGGACGCTATATAACCGATTTCTTCCAATTCGGATTCGATCGCTGTGGTCATCTCACCGCCACCTGCTTCCCGGGTTTCTTTTTTGGCCAGATAATAATTAATGAAGGTATAAGCGATAATCCCTGCAAAAAGCGTGGCACCCTCGATGCGACCAAGGGTATTATTTAGGGATAGGACCAGCAGATAAAGCGAAATCGCCAGCATGATGGGTATATCGCGCCTGATCACCGACGGATCGCTTTTGATTGGATTAAATAGTGCCGATAATCCCAACACCAGGGCAATGTTGCAAATATTGCTGCCGACCACATTGCCAACCGCAATCATGCTTTTGCCTTTTATGGACGAAATCAGACTCACCACCAGTTCGGGGGCCGATGTGCCGAAGGCCACCACCGTTAGACCGATGACAATCGGCGTGACCCCCAGGCTGCGTGCAAGGCTGGAGGAGCCTTTAACCAGCCATTCAGCCCCAAAGTAAAGCAGCAAGAATCCGATCAGGCATAGCACAATATAAAGCAACATAACCCGTAACTCCTTTCAAAACCGCTCATTACCGCCACCTACGGTCAACCCATATCAACCACCGCATACCATCCAGATGCGTTGGGGGCAAATAAAAGCTGGCTGAGGGTTTGGATGTGTTAAAATTTGAGCAGCGATCATAAGCGAGACCCGGCTGAGTGTCAAGGAGATATCGATTTTCGCTAAACCTTCTGAAATCATAAGCGAATATTTATGTGACCCGTGGCATGGCCTTATCTTCGGCCTAAGTGTATAACCAATTAGAATTATAATTATATTCTTGTCTGACGCTAAACAGGTACCTTACCCTTGACCTTTCCTTCAAGTTGGTCCATAATTCCTCTTGCATTTCACGGATGCTTTTTATACAACATCTTGTGGTATAAAGCAGGACAGATGGAAGCAACACCGTATTAAAAATGATTAGGTTGAAAGGAGGTGAAGCTCCGGGCATTTTCAGGTTGGGTTTGTTAGAATGAAACTTTTTTAAAGCTTTGACACTCAGTTTGGAATGTTTGTTTGCCACACAGCTAACCAAAAGAAGGAGGCAAAAAAATGAGTAACGGAAAGGACAGGACCCCGGTGCTGCAAAACGAGGATTGGTGGGCCTGTTTTATCGGCTGGTTTATTCTGCTCTTGGCGCTCTGGGGTGTACTGCCTGCAACCCCTAAACTTGCCAAATGGACCAGCCTGTCGGCGGCCTTCCCCAAGGGGTGGTCCACCTTAGGGACAACTATCCTTCTGTGCATCGCCATGGGGGTTCTTACGTTTATCGGCGGCATTTTTATGAAATATGACTTAAAGAATTACATACCGGGTTTTATCATTATTTTTGCTATCGCCTTTGTTTCCATGGTCATATCCAAACAGGCCTTTATCAACAAATGGGGTATCTCCTATGTGCTGTTTGCTCTCGCTATTGGCCTGATTATCAGCAACATATTCAAGGTGCCCAAAATCCTCAAAGCCGCCGGCCAGACCGAGTTCTTTATCAAAATCGGCCTGGTCTGCATGGGGGCGACCATCATGTTTTCGGTGGTGCTTAAAGCCGGGGTTTTCGGCGTGCTGCAGGCGGTGCTGGTGGCTACGGCGGTGTGGTTCGGCACCTACTGGATCTGCCGCAAATTCCAGGTCTCGGAGCGTTTCAGCAGCATCATCGCCACGGCCAATGCCATCTGCGGAGTTTCCGCCAGTATCGCGGCCGGCGGTGCTGTGCAGGGAGATCCCAAAGAGGTCAGTTACATGGTGGCCTGGGTGCTGGTGTGCGCGGTGGTTTTGATTCTGGTGATGCCGCCTATTGCCGTGTGGCTGGATTTGCCCACGAACTGGGGAGGCGCCTGGGTCGGGGGGGTGATCGACAACACCGGTGCGGTGATTGCCGCCGGGGAAATCCTGCGTGACAAGGCCGGCAATCCGAGTAAGGCCGCAGTTAATGCCGCGGCTATGGTCAAGATGGCCCAGAACGTGATGATCGGGCTGGTGGCATTTTTGATGGCCCTGTGGGCGACTTTTTCACTGGAGAAAAAAGAAGGCGTTGAAAAACCCGGATTTAGCGAAGTGTGGTATCGTTTCCCCAAATTCGTCATCGGGTTTATGGTGGCTTCTTTCTTTGTTTCTTTTTTCATCGAGCCTACAATGGGAAACAAGGCTGCCAAAGCCGTCTCCAAGGCCTGTAAGAGCTATCGCAGCTGGTTTTTTGCGATTTGCTTCGTGGCCATCGGACTGGAAACCGACTTTAAAGAGCTGGTGACCGTCGGCGGCGGGCGACCGGCAATTGCCTACTGGATATCGCAGACGGCAAATGCGATCTGGACCCTGTTTATTTCCTGGATTCTGTGGTCGGGCACATTTATAACACCGCCGATTCTGCCGGACTAAATCATAAATTGAGATCACAAACTTTGAAGGCGCTCTTTTCTGAAGGGCGCCTTTCTTTTTAATGCCTCATCTTGCATTTAACCGCCATTCAATTCTTACCGGGTCTTTTTTTCTGGTTTGACAAGTTGTTTCTGGTGATTTATACCGCTTGTCGTTACAATGTTCCGATAAAAAGGGTGGCGGCATAATTGGTCTTCGCTTTCAGCTTCGCCCCAACATGGTGGTTGTAGTAAAAAAACGTCCTGCAATCAGAACGTTTTTTTTCACAACGACTATAAAGCCTTGGTCCCATAATTTGCCATTCAAAGGATAGCGCTGTATGGAAAAACCGAAAATGATTCTGATGGCGGAAGAAAAGCTGGCCCGCGAAGTCACCCTGGGCGTAATCGTGACACGGCCGCTGACCGTCTGGCATTATATCATTCCGGGGATGTTTATCATTGATTTCCTGCGTCGCGGCAGCGCCCTGAAAAAGTATACCGAGCACTTCTTGTTTCCAAGAAAACAGGCCCTCGATGCCGCCCAGGCCCTTGCGCAGGGTCAATCCGAAGCCGATGTGTTCGCGCACGTTGAAAACGAAACCCGGGCGTGGTTAAATTCTCTTGATTTGTATACCCCGGGGCTGCTGCAGGCCCAGGTAGCGGCCATTCAATTGCTTAGCGAGCATTACGGAGAGCTATTAAAAGAGGAGGGGTACAGCGTTTATGCCCTGATTAAAGCGGCCTATCAAACCCGGGAAAATCTTCAGGCATTTTTTGATCAATTAGCAGCGGCCGAGGCCGAAGTGGACCGCGAGCTGCTTGCCAAACTCGGTGAAAGCGATAAACTCAAAGAAAAGATATTAGCCGAGCAGAAGCAACTTGAGGAGAGACGGGGGAAGATTATCGAAGAAGTCTTCTAATAGTCATCTTAAAAATACATTAAAAGCTCTTGGGTTGTGCCCGTTACCCGTTAGCCCGTTTGCCGGCAAAAACATAAAATTATACCTTTTTCCGGCTTCAACCGGCACAACCGGCTAAACCGGCAACCGGCAAACCTGATTGCGGATGTCACAGGAGCAATCTTGACCGAGGATTATTACAAAAAATATAAAATCATACTGGAAAAAGAACAATCCATGGCCCGGACATTGGCGCTTTCCTTGATCAAACCGAAAACGCTGACAGTTTGGGAAATCATGATTCCGGTTATTTTTATCCTTAATTATGTCAAGCTGAAGCATTCCAGGGAGATTTTTGTCCAAAATCAAATGTTTACCAAGAAGATGGCGCTGGACGCCGCTCTGGACATGAAAAAAAAAGACGTCCCCAAAGATACGGTTATGGCGCAAATCGATGCCAAGACAAAAGAACTGGTGGCTTCTGTACCCGGCGGCATTTATTCAGATGATATTCGACAGCAACAGCTCAATGAAATTGATTTGCTCATCGATCATTATGGTCATCTGTTGAATGCACCCGGCACAGACTACACGTCGCTGGTAACGAAATCCTATCAAACCGCTGCGGCGTATTCATCCTTTTTAGATGCGCTCAAATCGGCTGAAAAGGCCGTTATGAACGCTGCGCACCGCACGCTGGGCAGCACGGCGGATACGGAAACGGCTGCCAAAATAGAATCGATCACCGCGAGCATGCGAGCGGCAGAAGTCAGCAACCTATATTCACCCCCATCCCAGCCTTAAGATGCTGAAACGCAAAGAAAGCGATCATATCTATCAGCACGCCTACGTGCCGGAGCATCTCATCGAATACGTGACGGCAGTTTCCGGCGGCACGCCTTATTATTTTCAGGACTATCTGTGTTATCTGCAGCGAAACCATCTCATCTTCATTGGATATCCCCTGGCAGACCATCCTGAGAAGCTCGCACAGGTATACCCGGCGGCCTGTGAACGGTTCAATCCCCAAACCATCACCCTGGTGGCCGATGACCTGTCCGGTCTGCCGCAAGGCGCTGAAACCCAACCTGCAGATCAATATTATCGCCTTAGCCTGCCCCTCGAATCGCTGAAAGCAGATGTGGCCTATATGCTGCGGAGAGCAGAAAGGGAGCTGAAAATTGAGGTTGGCCGGTTTGGCAGGGAGCATAAAGAAATCATTAAAGATTTTGTCAGACGACAGGATCTCAGCGCTGCGCAGATCCATATCTTTAAAAAGGTCTCAACCTACATGAAGCAGTCAACATCAGCATATCTGCTCGAGGCCCGCAAGTCGGATCGTTTGGTTGCTTTTTCCATCGTCGATCTGGGATCGGCACACTATGCATTTTATCAGTTTAATTTTCGCTCCGCAGAAATAGCCGTGCCGGGCGCTTCTGATATTCTGTTTAACGAAATGGTGCATCTGGCGCAATCAAGAGGAAAACAGGCGATGAACCTGGGCCTTGGCGTTCATTCCGGCATTCGCCGCTTTAAGGAAAAATGGGGTGGCAAGGCGTTTTTGACGCATCGTTCGATTCTCATTCAAAGGCAACAAGTGGCTGATATTGGAAAGCTGTCCAAGAAACTATAAGGGCATGGGATTTTGTTCTCTTGCTTCTCGCCGCTGGCTGCCGGCAATTGATTGCCTGCTTCAAGCCGGCCTGCGACGAGCCGTTCGGCCCTGAGCTCACGGCCGATGGGCTCAGCCGAGTCGAAGCAAGAAGCGAGAAGCCAGGAGCAAACAATACTGACAACTGAAACCTGACAAAAATTACTTGTAAATTCTGTCAGCTTCCGCCCGACGGATTTTTTTGGTCGTTTCCCTTACTTTTTCAAACCATTGCCGGCGGTCTTTTTTGGTGCCCTTGCGCATGGAGGTAATGGACGCCTGAAGCACATCTTCTTCCAGTTTTAGAAGGGAACTTAGGTGGGCCAGGTACTGACCTTTTGCAGGAAAAATCTCCTTAATAATGGCAGAATAGGTTGTTTGCTTTGAATCGAAGAGCGCGTGGTAATGGTTGATGAGGTAATCGATTTCAGGTAACTGTCGGCGCCTGATTTTTTCGGTGTAAAAGCCTTTCTTTTCTTTATTTAGAACATCCGTTGTCTTAATTTCAATCTGGCGGAATTCCCAGGCACGATCTTTGCCCTGGCTGATGTTTTTTGCAGCTTCAAACGCAAGCCTTTTGGTGTACAATACATTTTTTCGGGTAAAGCGCAGATTATTTCTGTATTTGAATAGATGATACAGATAAACGGGCAACAGAATGATTCGCCAATTCACAGGTACTTTTTGATCATCTAAAAGTATTTTAACGATTTGATCGGCCTGGCGAAGTTCATGCTTCCATATGATGCGATCATTTTTCATGTGTACGATAAAGAGACGTCGACTCTATGTTAAAGAGATACTTTACCGCGAAATCGCGAAAGTACGAAAACTCGAAAAATAAAAATTCTATTTCATGCTTTCCAGATTTCGCTTGCCCAGTTAAACATTTTTCCTTGTTTAACCGGGGTGTTTTCGGGGTTATGTGTTTATATATCTCCACACCAGGCATATCAATCAGTTTTTGAGATATAAAGTTTGGTTTGCTTTTATAGTGGTAATGGTTATCCTATCTTCCTAATTATAGCTCAACTCACTTGGACTAACCTCCATGAAGCCATACACATTTGAAGACAAACATATTTTGGTTACCGGCGCCAGCGGTGGATTGGGCTCTGCGCTGGTTAAGCTGCTGGCTGATCGGGGAGCGCGGCTGGCGATCACCTCGCGATCTGACAAAGCCTTAACCGATCTGACATCCCAATTACCGCCAAAGAAGGGTGCAGTCGCGATCACGGCCGATCTGTCAAAACCGGGTGAGGCTGCCAGGCTGGCGCATGAAGCCATGGCGGCTTTAGGCCATATTGATGTTTTGATTAACAATGCCGGGGTCGGCTATTTTGCCCTCATGGAAGAGGCCACCGAAGAAAACATTCGCCATCTGTTTGAAGTCAATACCGTATCGCCCCTGATGCTGCTCAAAGCCCTGCTGCCGGAAATGCAAAAAAGGGGCAGCGGTCGGATAATCAACATCTTATCCTGCGCCGGTCGGGTGCCGATTCCAACAGTAGCCGTGTATGGCGGCAGCAAGTCGGCGCTGGCCGTCATGACCAATACCATGCGTCTGGAACTGGAGCCCAAGGGTATTGATATCATTAATATCTATCCGGGGACGGTGTCGACCGCCTTTGAAGAGCATGCTTTTCGGGAAGAAGAGCGCCCGGGGCTCTGTCCGCATGACATTTGCGGCGAGCCGCGTTTCCGAATCGCCCAAAAAGTTCTAAAAGCTGCGGCCGGGCCGCCGGGCGAGGTCTGGCTGGAGCGGGTTGGAAAATGGTTCTCAACGGCAGCGTTGATCTGGCCGGATTACGTGGATCGGCGTCTGGCGTCCTTACGCGACCAGGTGATTGAAAAAAAATCGTTGAAAAAGAGGCCCTGGCGACTCTTTCAGGTGGAATCGGCGATTGCCTGCAATTTGAAGTGTGTTATGTGCCCCTGGAGGGAGATTGCCAAGAAAGCCGAGAACCGTGGCGTTATGACGCCGGAGATCTGGGCGGCGATCAAACCTTATCTGGATCGGGTGCAATCGGTTGATTTTACCGGCGGCGGAGAACCCCTGCTTCAGCCCCATCTGGCGCAGTGGATTGCAGAGGCCTCACAGGCCGGGTGTGAGACCGGCTTTTTATCCAACGGGCTGCTGCTCAAAGAGGAAAAGTTGAAAAAAATTCTCGCTGCCGGCATAAACTGGATCTGCATCTCCATGGATGGGGCCACTGCTGATATGTACAATAAAATCCGGGTAGGATCCGATTTTGATCGAGTTTGTGAAAATGTGGCCAATATTGCCAGACTGCGTAAGGGCAGCCTGCCGAAAACCATGATCAATTTTGTTTTGATGGATATGAACGCTCACCAGATGGAAGACATCGTGCAACTGGCTGATCGACTGGGGGTGGATCAGGTTAATTTCAAGCAATGTGATGTCATCCGCGGTCAGGAAGGCAAGGGATTTGGTCTTTTTGCCTCCGAGGAAACCAAAGAAATTCGCCGGCTGCAAAAATCCCTGGACAAAGCCCGGCGTCTGGCCAAAAAGTTAAATATCGAAACCACCGCTTTTGCGTTTATGCCCCAGGAGCTGGCCGTTTGCGAGCAGGATCCGCGGGATTCCTTGTTTGTCCGGCATGACGGCACGGTGGCACCCTGCATTAACCTGGCGCTGGGCGGACCGACGACTTTTCTGGGAAAAGAGGTGACCATGCCATCGGTGCATTACGGCAAGCTTCCGGACGATGATTTAATGGATTTATGGGAAGCGGAAAGCTGCCAATTTTATCGCAAAAAATTCCAGGAAAGGGTTCAAAAATATGACAACTTCGTTATGAACGGCCTGATCGGAGGCAGCGGCGGAAATCGGGCCAAGGTGATGGAGGACGCCCGCAAAGCGATGCCGGCGCCGCCGGAGGGGTGTAATGTGTGCCATTATTTATATGATATATAAGGTTCAGGGTTCGGGGTTCAAGGTTTAGGGTACAAACCGGGTACATAGGTAACACTTAAACCGGCAACATAGGTAACACATTATAATAACGCCATGGAGGTGCTCTATGGCGTGGAGAAAAGTGTTGCCTATGGATGA
>JASFIV010000204.1:0-8623 GCA_050122475.1 Desulfobacterales bacterium
CTTCCGGCAGGGCAACGATAAATACAACCAGAAACAACCCATAGAACACGATGCGCAGCCCTCCGATACCGCGCAGGATTTCTGAAAGCGGCACCAGAATAAATGCGCCCAGAGTCGCTCCCGCCAAGGTGCCGGGGCCACCCACAACCGCAGCTGCAATGGGAAGGATAGAATAATCAAGGGCAAAGACCGGCATGCCGACAAACATATACACATGGGTGGTAAATGCACCGGCAAAAGCACCGATGGCACTGGCGATGAACAACGCCTGCGCTTTAAACCAATAAATATTGATGCCCGCGTTCATGACCGAGCGATCGTTGTCGCTGATGCCCTTTAAAACCAGACCATAGTCTGATCCCATCATGCGGCGGAAGCCGAACAGGGCCCCCAGCAGGGCGCCGACTATTACATAGAGTTCAATCCACCTTGAAGCCAGCGGGGTGATTCCGCTTAATCCCTCTGTGCCCCCGAAGATCTTGGTGGCTTCGACAATGCGCACGAGCATCAAGGGAATGATGAGGGTTACCATGGAAAAGTAAATGCCTCTCAAGCGCAGCACCGGAAGCAAAACCGCCGTGCAGATCAATCCGCCCAGCAGCGAAGCCATGGGGATGGTTAAATAGGGCGACCAGCCGAAATAGTGATTCAAAACGCCGGCGGCATAGGCGCCCATTCCGAAAAAAAGGGCCTGTCCCAGCGATATCATGCCGCTCTGCTCCAGGATATCCCAGCTGATGGCCAACAACGCAAAAACAGCGACATTGAGCAATACCCGTTGCCAGTAAATGCCAAGCACCAGCGGCAGCACCAGGCATCCGACAATGGGTATCAATCTGGGGGCGGCCAGATAGAGCATTTCGCGCCAGGACGAAAGGGCAAAGATGTCGCTTGCCCGGGCTTTGATACCCCGATCAATGCGCTCTTTGCGTCTTTGCTGTGAATTTAATTCCCCGTTCCCCATTCCAAATTCCGACTTCCTTTTAATTTTCGATTCCTAAGTTCCGGTTGTTTGCCGCAGAGACCAGAAGCTTGAATGTTCTTTAGTATGCTGCTTTGAATTTAATTCCACCTTCCGCATTTCCCCTTCCGCCTTCCTCATTCTATATCCGCTCCTCAAGCTCTTTTTGTTTGCCGAATAGGCCGGAAGGTTTAATGGTCAGTACGATCAATATCGCTGCCAGGCTGACAATCATGGTCCAGTGGGAGCTGATATAACTGTCCGTGAACCTTTCGGCAAAACCAATCACAAAGCTGGCAACAATGACGCCGCCGGTACTGCCCAAACCGCCGATAATGCATACTGCCAGGGCCTTGATTAATACCTCGTATCCTTCGCTGGGTGCGATGCTGCCCAGTGGAATGATAATGGTGGCGGCGATGGCGGCCAGGCCGGCTCCAAAGGAGACACTCAGTGTTGCGATTCGATCTGAATTAATTCCCAGACTCAGGGCCGTGCGTTCATCCTGGGCAATTCCTCTGAAAGCAAGTCCCAGGGAAGTATGGTGGGTAAAGAACCACAGAAAAATGACCAGCGCCACTCCGATAATAACGATTAAGATACGCTGCATATCGATGTAAGCGCCGAAAATTACAAAGCTGTGGTCGATAAATACGGGCAGGGTATATTCAAAGCCCACAAAGCCCAGGTAGCGAAACAATTCCAGTATGGCCAGACCGATACCAAATGTTGCGATCACCTCGGAAAGCGCCTGGCCCCGCACACGCAGCAACACAAAGCGGTACATCAGCGCACCGCACACGGTGGTAATCAATATTGAGATGATAGCTGCGAGTAGAAACGGAAGCTCCAACAGGTTCAGCAGCATCCAGCTAAGATAAGCGGACATGATGTAGAGGGCACCATAGGCAAAATTCGCCACACCGCTGATGCCGAACGTTAAATTAAAACCAATTGCCAACAACGCCAGAATAACGCTGTTGACCACAGCGTATACCACCGTGCCAATGAACATTAAATCAATTTCTCCCTTTTTATTCAGAAACCTGATTAAACCGTTGTTTCTGTTGCGGCTTAAAAAGTTGAATTTTTGGCAGGAACATATTTGGCGCAATGAACGCTTTGCGTTCATTGCGCCACTGTGTTTGCTCGTATATCGATCAATCTTTCAATCGCGCCCAGCACGAGCACATGATGATTAACCGGCTATTTCAAAGACTTCAAACCGGGCGGCAGTATGATTTTGGCTTCTGCAACGGCTGCCGGGAACACGATTTTGCGCTGCCCGTCTTCTGTCCACTGAAATACCAGGCCAATGGCGTTTTCAGCAGGGTCTGTACCATAAACAGCCTGGTTGCCCTCATCATATCGAATGCGTCCCATAACACCTTTGCGGTCGGTTTTCTTCAATTCCGCTACGATGGCGTCGGGATCCAGACTGCCGGCGCGCTCAATGGCTTCCGCCAGAATATAGACCGATTCGTAAGCAGGTGCAATTCCGTGGCCGCCTTGCATGGGTTTGCCGAACGTGTTTTTATATTTATTATAAAATTCCTGGGAGGCGGGAACTTTCGGCGAATAAATGGCGCTGCCCAGCTCAAAAATGCTGTTCATAACGCCGCCGATTTTACCATCAAATGTTTTCCAGGCTTCTGATCCGGCCAGCGGTGAAATAAATCCGGCCATCAAAGCAGGTACTTTCATGGATTTCCATTGTTTGACCAGTACGCCGCTCTGGGGCATATCAAATATCACCATAATAACCTGGGCGCCTTTGGCTCGCGCCTTCATAAGCGCGGATGAGAAATCAGACGTGCCTGTTGGATATGCTTCCATGCCTAAAATTTCCCAGCCGGTCTTATCAAAATATACTTTTTTGACAAATCCTGCTGTTGCCCGGGCCCAGGCGACATCCTGATGCATGACAAAAACTTTGTTGAACCCGAATTCCTTATTGATCAGAGCCATATTGCCAGCCAGATATTTTACCAGATGCACGGCATTTAGACAGGTTCTAAAAATATATTTATATTTTTCCGGGTTTTCTTTAACTTTTTTTTCGGAACCGGGGCTCATCGCAATCGTGCCCAGCATCGGCACTTTGTACTTGGCAATGATGTCCATTCCGGCCATTAGCGCTTCCGAACGGAATGGCCCCACGACAATGGCAGCCGGTTTCTTTTCCAGGATGATTTTCTCAAGACCCAGCAAAGCTTCAGGTACGGGAACGCCGGGGGCCGCATCCCGCAGATCGGTTGCTGCGACTTTTAAAAGCCGTTTGGTACCACCGACATTGACACCGCCCTTGGCGTTAATTTCGCTGACGGCGATTTGAACCGCCTTATGCGCCTCTTTACCTTCCAAAAAACCCAGGGAAGTGGGGACGCCGATCACAATCGGCTCGGCAGCATAAACAGCCGGCCCTGGGATCATCCAACCAAACACAGCAACCAGTGCAAAACAGAGTAAGAACAGTTTACCTTTCATGAGATGTCTCCTTTTTGTGGGCTTTTCCTCCCATATTCGGAAGAAAACAGGTTTAAGCGTTTATTTGGAAACGATGCTGCGGATTTTACCGCTGCGGGATAACGGTGTCATGCAACTCCGAGCGGTTTTTGGATGAGAATCGCCTTTCCTAACATTTCTGAATAAGCGATTGTACATAATTTGGCAACCCTATTTATGGGTCGTCTGTATGCAAGCAACATAGCTATGAAATAGCTACTCCGTGGTAGCTATATGAACCGCGGAGGGTTGTCAAGGAAATTGTTGCGCCATGGCGCATCATTCAAGGGTTATAAGAACGGCTCGCAGTCTGAATTTTAAGGGCAGCTGGCAAAAGCTCTTGGAGACCTTATGTTTGGAAAGACTGGCTGAGGGGACCGGTGCCTTAATAGTTGCCGTTTAAATGCCCGTTTAATTGTTCATGATGATGAACGAAATTTCTTGTATGACATATTCTTTTTGTGTTCTCAAAACAGGTAATCGGATATATTGTGGCATTATTGCTTGACAAAACATTTTTGATTGATATGATAAATCGACACAAACGTTCATTGAAGTGAACAATCAATTTAGGATGTTTATCGCTTAAATCTGTGATGCGGCGGGTGAATAAAAGAGGAAAATGATGGACAAGAAACTACTGACAATAGATCCGGAAAAGTGCACGGGTTGCCGAAACTGTGAACTCGTTTGTTCGGTGCGTCATTATGGCGTCAGCAACCCCTCTTTGTCCCGTATCCAGGTTGTTAAATGGGAGCATATCGGGGTTTATGTGCCCATGAGCTGCCAGCAGTGTGAAGATGCCCCCTGTCAGGAAGTCTGCCCCAAAGATGCCATCTACCGTGATGACACACTTGAGAGCGTCGCTATCAACCATGACCTCTGCATCGGCTGCAAAATGTGTGTTGCAGCCTGTCCGTTTGGTGCCATGCGCTGGAATTCCGGGCGAAGCCGCGTTTCTAAATGCGATTTATGCGATGGCGATCCGCAATGCGTGCGGTTCTGTTATGCCAAGGCGGTTGACTATCAGGCAGCGAGTAAGGTCAGTACCGGTCGCGTGCGGCAGGCTGCCGAAAAAATAGCCAAAGCAACTCGACGATAACTTTCTAGTTCTGTTCTCTGCGACTTGAGTCAGCTTTGACACTATTGGAGGTACCCATTTTGAAAATTAAGGTAGAATCTCTCGGGTTGCCGTCTCTTTCAAAATTAATCGGCAAAAAGACCCAATTGGAAATGGCTGACGGGACCGTGGCAGATTTGATAGCGAATGTTGTTGAGCGAGGCGGCAACAAGGCACGCAAAATCCTGCTGGACAACAGCGGAGAACTGGATATGACCATTCAGGTGATGCTCAATGACGAAGGATTTGTGCCTCGTGACGAGTTGGCCCGGCAGAGGCTGAAAGACGGCGATCGGGTTAAGATAATGTTGCTCGTAGGCGGCGGCTAGGTTTTTGATTTTTAAATGGCCCTTTTTGCCGCTGGGCTGCGTTCTCTGCAATACCAAATATTAATTGACTAAGACAGAAAGCAAAGGACAAAGCGCATAGTGTTGAAATATGAAATTAGGCTTTGTGGTATTTCACCCTATGCCCCATGCTCCATGCCCTATGCCTTTAAATATAAAGTTATAAAATTCATCGAATACAGAAATATATTGGTGAAAATTAATGCCTTACTTTAGGGTTAATGATAACTGCAATGGTTGTCTGGCATGCTGTGAAAACTGCCCGGCATCGGCATTGGATTTTGTCGATCAGGACGGTAGGCGGACACTCAAACACAATATGACCAAATGCGCACGATGCGGTCAATGCTGGCGGGTTTGCCCCCAGGATGCCATCGAGTTTCAGCATCTGCTGGTCAGCGAATGGGATAATGTTATTTCGCTTGATTTGATCCATTGCCGGGTATGCGGTGAAGTGCTTTATTCGCCGGCCTTTCAGCAAAAAATAGACCGCCAACTGAATTCAACCGGTGAAGCGCTCTGTCCCAAGCACCGGCAAAATGCGGCTGCCGCCAAATTGCTTCCTTCGGAAAAAAATGCCTGATTTGTAACGATCAATTTAGGCATGAGGAGAATTAAATGATCGTTGGAGACTTAAAACCGCTGGAAGAAATTGTCTCTGCCGTTAAGGATTATAAACAGGTGCTTATACTAGGCTGCGGCAGTTGTGTGACCGTTTGTTTGTCGGGTGGTGAAAAAGAGGCCGAACAACTGAGTCGCGAGCTTTCTCAGATAAGACATTATCAGGGCCCGCCGCCTAAATTTGTGGTCGGCTGTATTCTCAGGCAATGCGAACGGGACCTGGTGCATGATTATCAAGAAATACCGCCGGGTACCGATGCGGTGTTGTCGCTGGCCTGCGGTGCCGGTGTACAAACCCTGGCCGATGAACTTGAGCCATTGCCGGTGATTCCGGCATTAAATACCACCTTTTTGGGTGCATCGGACAAGCCGGGCTCATGGACCGAAAAATGTAAAGGCTGTGGAAATTGTATACTCATTCATACCGGTGGCATCTGTCCGGTTGCACGGTGCGCCAAAAGTCTGTTTAACGGCCCGTGTGGCGGTTCCAAAGGAGGCTATTGCGAAGTCGGCCAGGGCACCCCATGCGCCTGGACTCAGATTGTTGCGCGCCTAAAGAATATGGACAGGCTACACTGCTATGAAGCGCTCCAGTCATTCAAAGACTGGCGGCCAGGTGGGGCCTCCGGTGTGCGCAAACGCGTGCGCGCCGGTCTGGGCGAAGGCTCGGGCTCTAATCAGTCTAAAGACAACTAATACCTTCAATACGCAAATTTTCTGGTATTGGCTTCGACAATTTTTGCTTCTGACTTCTCGCTGCTTGCATCTGGCATGAAGCAGGGAAAGGATAATAGCCAGATACAGAAAGCCAGCGGCCAGAGACTTGAAACTTTTGAACCCCGAACCCTGAATCTTTGAACATGAATCCAAACAAACTAGACATACTTTCGGTTGGCGTGGATGTGGGAAGTTCAACCAGTCATCTGGTTTTTTCCAAGCTTTTGTTGGAAAAAGATGAACGTTCTCCCACCCGACGCTTTAAGATTCGGCAACGACAGATCATCTATGAAGGCCGCATTATTCATACACCCATATTGGATAATAAAACGATTGATATTGATAAGTTAACCGAATTTTTTAAAGCTGAATATAAGCATGCCGGGATTCAACCAAAAGACATCCAAACCGGTGCAGTCATCGTCACCGGCGAGTCTGCGCGCAAAAAAAACGCCCGCCAAATAGCCGAAGCCCTATCCAATGATGCCGGAAAATTTGTGGCCGCAACAGCCGGCCCCAATTTTGAGAGCCTCATTGCCGCCATGGGTTCCGGAGCGGCAGCGCGTTCAAAAGCGGATGATAAGACCATATTGTCCTGTGATATTGGTGGCGGAACGTCGAACATCGCGGTCATTAAAAATGGGCAAACCCTGTCAACGAGCTGTATTTCCGTTGGCGGGCGTTTGCTGGGCGTCGGATCCAATGGAAAAATCTGGCGCATCGATCCGCCTGCCCGGTTGGCGATGCAATATTTGGGGCTGAATCACAAGATCGGGGATCGAATTTCAAAGGCCGATATCAAACGCATCGCCGCAGCATTTGGCAAGGTTCTCTTCGAGGTGATCACAGGCCCCTCAAAATCACCATTGGCCCGGCAGTTGATGCTGACCGATGATCTACATTTCCCCGACCGCATTGATGAATATTCGTTTTCCGGCGGGGTGGCAGAATTGATGTACGGTGGCTTGAACCATTATGATGATATCGGTAAAGTTCTGGCCGACCACATCAACGCCCTGACACCCCGATTAGCGGCAGACGTTGTTGAACCGACCAATAAAATCAGAGCCACTGTCATTGGTGCCGGTGCCTATTCCTTATCCATATCCGGCAGTTCGTGCTTTATGGATGATCAGTTGACCTTTCCGCTCCGAAACGTCCCGGTCATTCGGGTGGATTTCGATTCATCCAATTTAAATTTCGAACATATGGTATCGCAGATAAATGCCGCCTTCCGCAGATTTGATCGCGCTGAGGGAGAGGACGTAGTAGCGTTATACTTTAAGGACCCGGTTCGCGCATCCTATCCTCAGCTGGAATTATTTGCCAGGTCCATTGAAGCGTCTCTTGCCAACTCCATCAAAAACGGCCTACCGATTATTTTGATATTTGGAACCGATATTGCGTGCGGGGTTGGCAATGTGATTCGGCGTGAAACGGATTTAAAAAGTAATTTGCTGACGATAGACGAATTAACGCTTGCAGATGGTGATTGGGTTGATATCGGTGAGCCCTTGGTGGGAGGTCAGGTTTTTCCAGTCACGGTAAAATCATTAGTCTTCCATTAATTTCTGTTTTGCTGGGCAACAAGCTGTTGTTGGATGCGGCGGCTGATCTCGAGAGCAGCCTGGTGGGTTGTACCGGTGAGCGTTTGCATCTTTTTTTCGTCAAGACTGGCCTTAAAGCCGACGATCCAGATGGCCGACCGCAGTTGCCCCAATCCCATCAGCGGTGCAGCTACTGCCCTGACACCCAGAATATATTCTTCGTCATCAACAGCAAATCCCTGTGCGCTGACTTGCTGTAACTCTTTATAATATTGCGCTGTATCAACGATCGAATTGTCCGTAAAGCGCGGCAATCCTTTGGATTCAATAATTTTGCGGGCCTGTTCCGGATCCATAGAGGCTAAAAAAACCTTGCCCACGGCTCCGGCCAGCATGGGTATGGTGGTGCCGACCGGGGCGGTAATTTTAAGATCCTGACTCGACTCGACAATATCCAGTATGGTCACATGGTCCCAGTTCAGGATGCCCAGGAAAACCGACGTCTGGGTTTTTTCCATCAGGTTTTCCATAACCGGTCGAGCTGATGTCTGGAGATCGATCTGGGTATATGCCGAACGACCAATTTCGAGCAGGGTGAAGCCCAGTTTATATTTTTTGGTCAATGGGTCGCGCATGACAGCGCCCAACTCTTCCAGGGCCGAAGTCATCCCATGGACCGTGCTCTTGGCCATTTTGAGATTTTTGGCCAGTTCACTCACCCCCAGGCCCTGTCTGGAAGAGGAAATCGCACTGAGGATGGCAAATGCCTTTTTTACGGATGGTGCGCCATATTTTTTCATAAGTC
>JASFIV010000205.1:0-8514 GCA_050122475.1 Desulfobacterales bacterium
CGTTTTTTTTGGGGCTGTGTATTGGATTTTTGTGAAAATTTGTTATAAATTCCATTCACATCCGGTAAAAAGGACCGAATATGTGTGCTGTGTTTTGACAAATCGATTTTGACCATTACGTTTTAGATCTAAAAAATCCCATGACTCAGGAGTTCATGGGGTCGATAGTGAAACAATACTAAAAAGGTTGAATGACTAATTAAACCACAAAGGGATAACTAATGCATCAAATCCATTCCATTATAGCGTATGTGCTGCTGTTGGTTCTGAGCGCAACAACCTGCCTGGCATCTGATTCAGCGGTTGATATACGGCTCGACGTCAAAGAATTTCAACTTGAAAGTGGCATGCTGTTTCTGGTGGTCGAACGACCGGCAACGCCCCAGGTGGCCGTTCGATTGGCCATCCGTGCCGGATCCGCCCTTGAAGAAACCGGCCGGACCGGCATTGCCCATTTACTGGAACATATGATGTTTAAAGGAACCCAAAATTTCGGCACGCTGGATGTAGCCAAAGACGCCAAGCTGCAGCAGCAGATCGAAGCTGCCTATCAAAGTATTCTCAGCGAACAGCGGAAACGGTCTCCCGATCAAAAATTGATCCGGGAAAAACGCGCCGAGATGGAAAAATTACGCGCAGAGGTCCAAAAGATTTATGTGCCCCAGGCTTTTTCTTCCCAGCTGGGTAAAAACGGGGCGGTTCGCATCAATGCGTTTACGACTAAAGATCAGACCCAGTATATTGCCTCGGTACCCTCGGATATGTTGGAGCAGTGGTTTTCGATTGTCAGTGAACAGATTTTTGAACCGTCCTGGCGCGAATTTTATGTTGAAAAAGAGGTGGTTCAGCGAGAGTGGGCCTTCCGCTATATCAACGACCCCGGCGGAGCTGCCTGGCTGGACCTGAATGCAACCGCCTATACCGCCCATCCCTATCGCAACCCTACCATCGGATGGAAAAGCGATATGGAAAAATACAGCACCCAGGATGCCATTGAATTTCATCAGCGGTATTACAACCCTGCCAATGCGGTTTGCGTGCTGGTGGGCGATGTGACCGTGGCACAGGCCAAAAAGCTAGCAAAAACGTATTTCGCGCGCTATCGAGCCGGAGAAAGCGCCCCTGAAACGGTGACGCAGGAACCCCGGCAGCAGGGGCCGCGCAAAAATATTCGCTTTCTAAAGGGCGCACGAACGCCGCTGGTCAGAATCGGATATCACGGCGCGCGCATGGGAACGCCGGATTTTTATGCGCTTGATGCTATGATCATGATTTTAAGCCACGGACGTGGCGCCCGCATGACCCAGAATATCGTCAACCAGGGCCTGGCCGTAGAGGCCTGGGCCTATAATCCGGATAACCGCTTTGGCGGCATGCTCATCGTCGGCGGATCCCCCAATGAGCCCGAAGCGTTTAAAATAGCATCCGGCCAGCTCGCTGAAGATCAGCAGCGAAAGGCCTATATAGCGGCCTGCGAGAAGCTAGAAGCGCTGCTGATTGCTGAAGTTGAAAAGTTTAAAACCGAAGCGGTATCAGCCCGTGAACTGGCGCGCATCAAAAAACTCAACCGACGCGATTTTTTGGATCGCATGCGCAGCAATGAAAGTCTGGCCGGCACGCTGGCAACCCTTGAAGTGCAGGTCGGCTGGCGGTACCTGGATGAATATCTGGCGCGAATCGATGCCGTGACACCCGCAGACATTCAAAAAGCAGCGCAAAAATTTGTTCACTCCGACAATAAAAACGTGGTTTATGTTATTCCCGGTGGCCAGCCGAACATACCACCCGCGCAGTATACTGAAGTTCGAAACATCAGCAGCGGCGCGGCAGCCAATCTGACCTACAAGGGCGATCTTACAAACAGATCCAATTTTCCGACGCCCAACGGCTGGAAACATCCGCTTTCCTTCAGACGCGACCCGCAAAAAATAAAATACCCCCGGGCCGAAACATTTGATGTTGAAAAAGTCAAAGTGTTTTACCTGCAGGACAGCGAGTTGCCCCTGATCGATCTGACGATCCTGTTAAAGGCCGGTTCGGTTGATCTGGCCAAGTCAAAGACGGGTTTGGCCGACGTTTTCAACAACGTGATTGTACGCGGGGGCACACAGGACCTGTCGCCCGGCGAGCTGGCACTGGTACTGGACGAAAACGCCATTCAGCTGGGTGTATCAGTGAACGAGGAGCAGACAGCGGTGCGTCTTTCGGTGATGAAGGCGGACTGGGAAAAGGGCTTGGCGCTTTTACAGGCCGTGCTGACCCGACCTGGTTTTGACCCTGCTGTCCTGCAAGCCGCCAAAAATCAGGAGCTCGTAGCGCTTAAAAGACAGGGCGGTGACGCCATGTCGGTGGCCATGCGGGAAAGCAACATCTGGCATTACAAGGACCATCCCTACGGCCGGGATCCACTCGCAGGCCTGAAAACCATTCCGGATATATCCTCGCAGGATCTGCGCAACTTCCTAGGGCGCTATTTTGTGCCTGAAAACATGACCATTGCGATTGCCGGTGATATCGATAAAAACAAAGTAGTTACCGGTCTGAGCCGCTTTTTACAGGCCTTTCCGAAGGATCAGGCACCCCGGCGCGATTTGAAAGACCCCGCCGAGACCCCGCCTGTTCTGATCTTGATCGACAAACCCGGGCAGGTTCAATCGCAGGTTATTCTTAGCCTGCCGGCTTATAAACGCACCCACCCGGATTACTGGAAAGCCAGTCTGTTGATGAACGTATTTGGCGGAAACGATTCTCTGATGTACAAGCGTTTGCGGGATGATCTGGGCCTGGTCTATTCGGCCGGCTTTTACCAGACCTATAAATGGCAGGCTGGTCAGCTTTTGGGTTACATCGGCTGCAAAGGCGATCAGACCACCGCAGCGATTTCTGAAACCCTAAAGCTGATGGACGCTTTGCGGGAGAGGATCCCCGAAAAAGACGTAGAGCTAAAGCGGCTGGATGCCCTCAATAGCTTTGTTTTTAACGTGGATACCAAAACAGAGCTGGTAGATGTCTACGGGCGTTATCATTTGCGACAGGAACCGCTCGATACCCTCGAACGTATTCAGGATGCCTATTTAAGCGCAACCACAGATGACCTGCAGCAGCTTGCCCGTGAACTTCTGGATCCACAGAAAATTCAAATTGTTGTCGTCGGGGATAAAAACATCAGCGTTCCGTCATCAGACGGCCAGCAATCAACGCTGGAAGAAGACCTCAGACGCCTGGCCCGTGCTCGCGATTTACCGTTTCAGGAAATTCAGCTACGATAATTGATCCGGTCATAATCGTCAAATTTGCACACCAAAATTAACTATTACATCCTCATATCCAATTTATTTCCAATCCAGCCCAATTTTACCATCAGGCACGAAAGGTAAAATTTTTGGCAAGCCAAAATGGGTCACATTGGCTGATGAAATATAATAAAGGTCATCATCGTAGTTTTTCTACTTCAAGGCTGATTTAAATTTGTTGGCCACCTCACGCAGGTTAGCCGACCAATTTTCTGCCAAAGGATCAACAAAGGCGACCTCACCATTAATTTCTTTTACCGCCAACTTAGCGCTTTTGTCTGAAAATCAAAATTTAGCTAATCGAACAATTTTAAAAATATTTGATAAATTGAAAAATAATCACCATATTATCACTTTATTGAGGGTGTGGTTTCATTTTAATAATATCAGCATCATTTAAATGGATATAAGATATCTCATCATATTATGTTAACAAAATTAACGGATACGATTTCTTTCAGCCTGCTGCCTTTATTTTCAGCTTTATTTATTGCAGTGGGGATGCCGTTGCTCCATCCTGCCCTTCACAGCCATTCGGAAAATTACGATATAATCTCAGAACATTATGACGAACATAGTTCTACGTTTGCAGATGAAGATCATGAGCTAAATTGTACTATCTGTGATTTTCTGGCAACCAGCCAGCTGTATGATGCCGGCATGGAGCCCATTATCGCAGAAAATAAGCCGACCGATAAAATTGCATCGATAAAAAATACCTTCTTGGCAAGGACCCACCCAATGCAGATCGAGCCCCGGGCCCCACCTATTCGCAATTCCTTATAAGAACCTGTCTTTTAAATCACTTTTGGCTATGTGTTAAACACATATGACAAAGTTTCTTGTATCTTATGAGTGAAGAATGACTGATGTTTTGGTCAATTGGGTTGTGAGGTAAACCATGAAAAGATGTCTAAAAATATTGTTAAGCATATTCGCGATTGTCTGCGCTGTCGGACATCATCTGTCTAATATTCAAGCCGCGGAATATCGCCATCATGAAGCTCACGAACACGGCGTTGCTCATATGAATGTGGCTTTTGAAGGAAATGAATTATATATTGAACTCATCAGCCCGGCTGCAAATATTGTGGGCTTTGAACACCAGCCACGTACCCAAGAACAGAAGGCTGCCGTGAAGGCGGCCATCAAAAAGCTTGGAACCGGAGAGAAACTTTTTGCATTTCCCTCAGGTGTAGGGGGCAGACTGGTCAAATCCAAGGTTCATACCGATATCAACGATGATTCCAGCCACGAATCTGATGAGACCAAGTCGCATGAACATGATGAAATGAGCAGGGACGCTGGCAACGAAGCTGAGAAACAGGGCCATGAGAAGCATCAGCATGGGGATGAGCACGAACGCCACAGCGAATTTAAGGCCGAATATCATTTTGTATGCAAAAAGCCGGAAAAACTTGCGTACGTTGAGGTTATGCTGTTTAGCATCTTTTCCGGCATTGAGCACATTGAGGTTCAGTTATTGACTGGCAACAAGCAAACAGCTTTTGAACTGACCACAACAAAAAAGAAAATCCTTTTTAAGAATTAGATCCAGCCTGCATGAATGGTTGCTAAATATTCGAATGAAAATGCCCAAAAAAAATAATCCCGACCTGGCAATTGATGTATCAGGACTTCGCTTCTCATGGCATAGCCATGACCCATTGTTAGAAATTGACGCTTTGCAGATAAAACGAGGAGAGCGGATTTTTATTGAAGGACCAAGCGGCAGCGGCAAGAGTACTCTGCTCAGCTTGATCGCAGGCGTTGTCACGCCACAGAAAGGTACTATTACCATAAACGATCAGCGTGTAAGTGCATTAAACGGTGCTGACAGGGACCGCTTCCGCGCGGACCACATCGGATTTATTTATCAGATGTTTAACCTGATTCCCTATCTATCGGTGATTGAAAATGTCACATTACCGTGCCAGTTCTCTTTGCGCAGGCGAGAAAAAGCCGCAGCTCGATCTTCAGGTTTCAAAGCGGAAGCCATACGTTTGCTGAAAAGTCTGGGTCTGGATGGCCCATCGGTCATAAAAAAGCCTGCAAATGAATTGAGTGTGGGACAACAGCAGCGAGTGGCCGCTGCCCGAGCGCTGATTGGTGCTCCTGAAATAATTATCGCCGATGAACCCACATCTTCTCTTGATACCGACTACCGTAAAGCTTTTATACGGCTGTTGTTTCAAGAATGCGACCCGAAAGAGACGACCTTAATCTTTGTTAGCCACGATACAACCCTTGCTAATCTTTTTGATCAGACGATTCGGCTTGCTGACATTAACAAAATCTAAAATTGCAAACGCGATGATAATTGAGATTAAAAACCATGTTTGGTCTTGCCATTAAAAGCATGCGCAACCGCAAGTTTACAACGATTCTGACCGTTGTATCCATTGCGTTGAGTGTGACCCTATTGTTAGGTGTTGAGCGAATTAGAAAAGAGACAAGGAAAAGCTTTGCCAATACCATATCGGGAACCGATTTGATTGTAGGGGCTCGGAGTGGACCGGTACAGCTTCTTCTTTACTCCGTATTTCGAATTGGTAATGCAACAAACAATATATCATGGAAAAGTTATCAGGAAATTGCCCGGAATCCGAATATCAAATGGACCATTCCCATATCGCTGGGGGATTCTCACAAAGGCTATCGGGTAATGGGAACCAATACCGATTACTTTAAATTTTTCCGCTTTGCCGGCGGACGCCCACTGGAAATGGCCGGTGGGAAAATGTTCGAGGGGGTTTTTGATGCGGTGCTTGGTGCCGAAGTTGCCAAAGCTTTAGATTATCGCATTGCCGATCCGATAATCATTGCACACGGGGCCGGAGAGGTCAGCCTTATCAAGCACGATGACAAACCGTTTAAAGTGGTCGGTATTTTAAAAAGGACCGGAACACCAGTAGACCGGACGATACATGTTCTCCTGGAGGGCATTGAAGCAATTCATATCGACTGGAAAGACGGTGCTCCTCTTCCCGGATATTCGATTTTTTCGGATCAAGTTGTCAATATGGACCTGACACCAAGGGCAATAACCGCTTTTTTTGTTGGGCTTAAGTCACGTATTGCCGCCTTTAGTGTACAGCGTTTCGTGAATGAATATTCACAGGAACCGCTCCTGGCCATATTGCCGGGTGTAGCCCTGCAGGAATTATGGGATCTTATCGGTGTTGCCGAAAATGCGTTGTTTGCTGTTTCCGGCTTTGTTGTGATTGTCGGGTTGTCCGGCATGCTCATTGCGTTGATGACCAGTCTTAATGAACGCCGCCGAGAGATGGCTATCTTACGATCGGTGGGGGCGCGACCGCTACATGTGTTTTCGCTGATCGTAGGTGAATCCGCCATGTTAACCTTCCTGGGCGTCATCGCGGGTGTTGGTTTGTTATACGGACTCTTATTTGTAAGCCAGCCATTGATCATAACCAGATTCGGATTATTTATTGCCATTGGCGGATTGTCAACGTACGAAGTTATACTGATGGGGATCGTTTGTCTGGCAGGTTGTTTAATTGGCACGATACCAGGGTATCAAATTTATCGTTACTCACTTGCAGACGGTATGACGATACGAATATGAAATAAGGAACGTATTATGAAAAAGGTCATTCAAACATTATTCATCATGGTTTGCACGCTATTTTATCTTCAGACTTTGGCTGAACAGTTTCGTCAACTGTCGTGGGAAGATTTAGTGCCTGCGAACCTTTTATCTGAAGATCCTTTGGCCAAGTTAACCGAGGAACAAAAAAACATGGTCTATTGGGTTTTCAATACACTCGATAACCTGCCAGAGAGAGGGCCGCAAACTGAAGGATACTACAATGAAATCGACGAAGTCATTCCGGAGCTGAGAAAATCCGGCATTGATATTAATGAGTTGATGGCCAAAAGAAATCAACTCCGAACGGCTATTGTAGAGGAACTCAACGGTCAACGGGTGCGCATACCGGGTTATCTCCTGCCGCTGGAAATGTCTGATACCAAGGTAAAAGAATTTCTTCTGGTGCCTTACATTGGGGCCTGTATTCATGTTCCGCCTCCGCCCCCCAATCAGATTGTTCACGTAAACATAGTTCAAAAGGAAGGTTACAGGGTCAAATCGATGTATGAGCCGGTCTGGGTAAGTGGTGAAATATCAGTAAAATCAATGGTTAAAGATCTTTATTTGGTTGATGGCTCGGCCGGAGTGGACATCGGATATTCGATACAAGCCACCGATATTGAACCTTATAAGGAGTAAGCGCCTGGTTAATTGCCAGATGCTTTCTTAAATACCATGCTTATCTTTCACGTGCTTTGAATCATAATATTCTTTAGCATATCATCACCTATTAGCTTATATTTAGATGAAAGATTCGGTGAAAATGAGGAATATATCGCTGATCATTTGCGTGGCGTTTCTCTCAGGTACCATTTATGCCCCTGTGGCAAGCGCTTGCATGATTTGCGTTCCCTATCCAAAAATCACGCTTGCTGATGTGCTTGAGGAGAGAGAGTCGGTCATCTTAGCAAGGGAAAAGATAGGAAAACCGTATTCGTTTTACGCTGTTGAAGTTTTAAAAGGGGCGATTGATGGTGATGATTTCAATGCCTTTATAAATTCGGCCGATCGGCGAATGCTCAGCAACAATCTGAAAGATGTTGCCGTGTTTGGGAAAAAGGACTCCGGTGATGAATGGCGGTACATCGCATATGCGGATAGAGAGTATCAGGCGTTCGTCCGAGAAATTATCTTGCAAGCTGATAGTTGGCAAAAATCTAATGGTAGCTTACGCCGCATTGATTTCTTCGCAGAGCGTCTAGCCAACAGCAACCCGCGTATTCGCGATCAAGCGTATCTCGAAGTGGGCAGAGCGCCTTATTCATCAATCAAGCGCATCGCAGGCTCCATACCGCGCCAGCAAATTCGTGAGTTTCTGGCCAACTGGCGTCTCGTCGAATGGCATAGCCTATATATCCTGATGCTTGGACAAAGCCGGCACCCCGACGATCGTGCTTACATACGAAACAAGTTAGAAAATTACGCCCAGTATCAAATTACACTGAACCTATCAGCATGGGTTACAGCATTCATTGAATCCCAACCGGATTTTGGTGTTGAAGAGGTCGAGAAACTTTATTTCAGCACCAGAGATAGAACACAGGATGAGCTCAAAGAGGTATTGAAAGGCTTTTCGGTGCTGGGATCGGAAGGCGGTATTTCCTTTAA
>JASFIV010000206.1:0-8510 GCA_050122475.1 Desulfobacterales bacterium
TTTTGGTTTGGACCATGCCCATCGCAGCCTATGTCTTTTTCTCGCTGACAAGCACGGGACTTGCTTTTGTTTCGTCCATTCCGGTGGTCTTTGGCATCAAGCGATATCAGCCCCTTGAAAAACGGACGGCATTTTTAGAAATTGCCGTATTGGTAGCTTCTTTTACGTGCCTGTTCTTACATCTCGGATCGCCTTGGAACGCCGTCTATTACGTAATATCTCCAAACCTGGCCTCACCCCTGTGGTGGCTGGGTATGCTCTATGGGCTTTACTTGATTGTGCTGCTCTTATCATTTCGCAAAATGCATAAGACCGGGGTCAGCAAAGGGCTTGGTGTATTCACACTCATCGTGGCGATAGCGACCTCCACCGCACTGGGCTGGCTCTTTGGGCTTCCGGATGCGAGACCTGCGTTCAACGCAAATTTTTTGGCCATGTATTTTCCGCTGACCGGATTTGGTAGCGCGCTGGCAGCTGTGCTGCTATTCAGTCTGGCCTACCATCATTTTGCGAAGATACCTTTGAGCGAAGGCGAAAGAACGCTTTACGACGACCTTAGCAAGCTATTTGGCGTTGTTATGGTTTTGACATTGGTATTTTTCATCTGGCGAACGATCGTGGGCGGTGTGTCGGCGACAGCAGTTGAATTTGCCGGATTCAGGCATATGCTGACTTCAGGATGGTACCACCTGGCATTGTGGGTGGGGTTGGTCATTCCGCTGGTCTTGATCGCCATGCCGGCAGTGCGACAGGCCACCTGGGGCAAAATTACATCCGCTGTCTTATTCCTGGTCGGTATGCTTGCCGGTCGCCTGGAGATGGTACTCAGCGGTTTGGTGATGCCAACGGGTCCCAAGGCCGAGGGGCAGCCCCCGTTTGTGAGCTACTGGCCCACAATCTGGGAGGTGTTTGTTTTTGTCGCGGCGTTGTCGGCCATGTTGTTCATTTACACTTTAGGGGAACGCAACCTGAAACTATCTGAAGTGCCTGAATAAACATAAAACACATCCAGTGCGATGCCGGCTCCTGTTGCAGTCGGCATCGCACCAATCAATTGCTTTTTATTTAAGGATAAACATGGAACCAAAAAATCTTTTCAACCACGAATCGTCACGCATGACGGCATTTCGATTGTTGAGCGATTGCTTTTTATTGCCTGATCCGGAGTTACCTGAAAAATTGGAAAACCTGGAATTCAACATGGCGAATGTATTTGAATCAGCGGTCAAGTTTGTCCAAAACATGCGCCAAGAATTCAAAGACGGTGTCGATCTTGAGCCATTAAAAGTCGATTTTTCAAAACTGTTTGTCGGCCCGTATGAGATGTCCGCGGCACCATACGGATCAGTGTATTTAGAAGAGGGAAGAAAAATGATGGGTGACTCTACCCTGGATGTAAAAAATAGATACCGTGAAGCAGGCCTGGACACGGCCAAAACGTTTAAAGATGCACCCGACCACATCAGTGCTGAACTTGAATTCATGTACTATTTGATTTTCAAAGAAATCGAAGCCTTTTCCAAATCGGACACCGAAACAGCCATCGGTTTTATTCAAAAACAAAAGTCTTTTCTGAAAGATCACCTGATGGCCTGGGTTCCGGAATTTGCTAACAGCATTTCAGAAAATGCAGAAAATCCGTTTTACCGGAATCTGGCAAAAGTAACCACAGCGTTTTTGAACGAAAATTATCGGGTCGTTTGTTCAGTTCTTGAAAACGATCCCATGCAGCAGAATTCAGAAAAACCCGTTGAAATAAATTCGCTCCGGGTGTAATGAGGATCTTAATTCGAAATTTCTTACAAAGGAGCGATCATGTATCTTCCTAAAATTTACGAAAAGTTCTCATCGAAATTTCCGGAAGTATTTAAAGATTATCAGCAGTTGGGCAAGACCTGCCGGGAGTCAGGGCCGCTCGAGGAAAAATACCAGAACCTGGCCAATCTGGGTATTGCCATCGGCGCCAATTCCCGCGGAGCGGTAATGTCGCAAACTCGCAAGGCCCTGGAATCAGGTGCCAGCCAGGAAGAAATCGTCCACGTCGTTTTATTATCATTGACAACCATCGGTTTTCCGAACATGATTGCGGCCTTGGGCTGGGTGAATGAAGTTTTTGAAGGTTCGTGATCGTCAAAAAGAATCCGTTTGGGGCATTGCTATCAGTTTTGACTTAGATCAAGTACTTAAAGAATTTTAGAAGCTATGGAGCATACTGAAAAACTTTAGTTCTGAGTTCAATTTTGGATTCCTAAATTTTTTTTGCCGTCTGTTATGTTAGTTTTAACATATGCCACGCTGTAGGTTCTGGAATACATATGACAGAGGACAGAAAACAGAAGACAGATAAGATATTTCATCTTCTACTTTTTCCACTTGTCATCTGTCATCTGACCTCTGTCTTCTGACATCTGAAAAAGGAAGAAGAACTGACATGGAAACCTTTGAAGTACTGCTGGAAAGTTCAGCCAACGCCCACGGCCACCTTTGCCCCGGGCAGGTGGTGGGGGTCCGCATGGCCATGCTGGGCTGTCGGCTGATTGGACTGGACGAGCCTAAGCGCCATGATCAAATTAAAAAGTTGATTGTCTATGTGGAGATGGACCGCTGCACCGCCGATGCGGTGGCCCATGTCACCGGTGTTAAACTGGGACGGCGCTCACTCAAATTTATGGATTACGGCATTATGGCGGCCACCTTTGTCAACCTGGAAACCGGTAAGGCCTTCCGGGTGGTCTCTACGGAAGAGGCCCGCAGTTTGGCTAGTGCTTATGCACCCGAAATTGCTGAAAAACACCCTCAGCAGTTGGAAGCATACAAACGTATGCCCGACAGCGTTCTTTTTCGGGTACAGGAAGTCAGGGTGAAAATCGATGACTGTGATCTACCCGGACCGACCCGTTATAAGGTTCCCTGCAGCAGATGCGGCCAGGTGGTACGCGATCAACGTGAAGTCGTTCAAAACGGCCAAGTGCTCTGCAAGCCCTGTGCCCAGGGCGGCTATTTTTCAAATGCCAGCGAGGTTACCTGGCCGGATATGAACCGGAAACCGGGAACCCGCCCGCCATGCGAGCAAGGCGAGGCGGGCATGGACAGCCTCACACAAAGCCGCCAAGACGCAAAGAAAATCGAAACGAATTTTTATTAGTTTTTTTCCAAAATGATCCAAACATGGAGTTTAGCAAAATTTTTAATTACGAAAATACGAAATTATAAAAGCACGAAAACCAAAATATTTTTATTTTTCGTGTTTCCGCCTTTTCGTGCTTTCGTGGTGAAGTCTTTGCTTTCTATAAAAACCGCCCTTGCGCAAACACACGGAGTGACGCCATGCTGAAAAAAATCGAGCTCAAAGATGCTGTTGGAACTAAATTAGCCCACGACCTGACCGAAATTCGTCCGGGTGAATTCAAAGGCGCAGCTTTTCATAAAGGGCACGCGGTCTGCGATGATGATTTGTGTCGCCTTCAGAAAATGGGCAAAAATCACCTCTATGTTATCGATTTAGAGGATGACGAAATCCATGAGGACCAGGCCGCCGCCATATTAGCCGATGCCTTGTCCGGTGACGGCATTGTCTGGAAAAACGAGCCGCGGGAGGGTAAAATCAAGTTGCTGGCCGGAAAAGATGGGCTGTTTGGCGTTGATACTGCTGCTCTGGCGGCCTTTAACATGGTTGATGAGGTTATGTGCGCCACCCTTCACAATCACACCCTCGTCACAAAAGGTCAACTGGTCGCCGCCACCCGTGCCATACCGCTCATCATGAAAAAGGCTCCCATCGAAAGGGCTGCTGCTATTGCCCGCCAGAACGGGGCCGTGCTGACCGTCAATCCTCTTCGCAAAGCCAGAGTGGGTCTGGTCATAACGGGCAATGAAATTTACAACGGCCTGATCGAAGACCGCTTTGAGCCGATACTGACTGAAAAAATTGAGACGCTGGGATCGGAGGTGGCGGCGGTGGCCTTTGCGCCGGATGATGCCGGCCGGATTCAAAAGGCCATCCGCTCCCATCTGGACCGGGGCTGCGATTTACTGCTGCTCAGCGGCGGCATGAGCGTTGATCCGGATGATGTCACCCGCCAGGGCATCCGTTCCGCCGGGGCTGGTGAGATGTACTATGGGGCGGCAGTACTGCCCGGCGCCATGTTTTTAGTGGCTTATGTTGGAGATGTGCCCCTGCTGGGAGTGCCGGCCTGCGGCCTATTTCACCGCATCACCGTGCTGGATCTGGTGCTGCCGCGCATTTTGGCCGGGGAAAAAATCGGCAAAAAAGAGCTGGCGTTTCTGGGCCACGGTGGACTGTGCAAGGATTGTGAAAACTGCACTTATCCCCATTGTCCGTTTGGGAAAACTGCGTAAAAGATTTTTTCTCACGCAAAGACGCTAAGGCGCAAAGACAAAATCATTATCAAGAAAACACTAAAAGGCCAACTTAATCCCAGGCATTATCAAATTATATAAAATCCCTTTTAAAAGATTTTCTTAATTTAAAAATTCTTTGCGGCTTTGCGTGAGGCTTTCATTATTCATGCCAGAGAAATGGAGCTGAAAAACAGTGAAACTTGTTGATAGCTATGGACGAAAAATTGATTACCTGCGAATCTCGATTACCGATCACTGCAATCTGAAATGCTATTACTGCACACCGTTTTCGGGCCGCGAGCATCTGGAGCGCTCTGAGATTTTAACCTATGAGGAGATGCTTAAAGTAGCCCGGGCGGCAGCCGCTTCCGGCATTACTAAAATCCGTATCACCGGCGGCGAACCGCTGGTGCGTAAGGGCGTGATCGAGTTTTGCCGGATGTTATCCGAGCTGGCCGGTTTAAAAAGCCTCGCTCTGACGACCAACGGCGTATATCTGACCGAAATGGCCGAGCCCCTGTTTAAAGCCGGTGTGCGCAGAATCAACATCAGTCTGGACACCTTAAGACCGGATCGCTTTGAAAAAATTACCGGTTACAACTGGCTGCCGCGCGTACTGGCCGGTATCGAGCGCGCCGAAATCATCGGGATGTATCCCATCAAAATCAATACCGTGGTCATGCGCGGCGTCAATGATGATGAAATCGAAGACCTGGCGGCCTTAACCCGCAACAAACCGTACCATGTGCGCTTTATCGAATTGATGCCCACCAACAGCACGGCTTATGGTGACTATGAATCATTGTTTGTGCCGGTTGAAGAATTTATGAAAAGGATCCATCAAATTGATTGTGTTCAAATCGAACCGGCCACCGATTCCTACGGACCCGCGCGGCTCTGCAAGCTTCCGGGTGCGACCGGTAAAGTGGGTTTCATTGCGCCCATTAGCTGGCATTTTTGCGGTTCCTGTAACCGCCTGCGACTGACGGCGGATGGTAAAATAAAGACCTGTCTGTTTTCAAACGAAGAAATTGATATTAAAGCTGCTCTGAGAAAAGGGGCCAGCCAAAACGACATCATCGACATATTCAGCAAGGCGGTGGCTGCAAAACCTTCCGGCCACCAGCTAAACACCAGGGGGCATGATAATGCCTGCGGACGCGCCATGCGCGCCATCGGCGGATAACCAGCGTTAGATTTCGTGTATCAAAGGAATCAGAATAATCTGCAAGCTTATTGTATATATTTAATTCTTTGAGAAAATATTTTAACCACGAAGGGAAAAAGCACACGAAGAGATCTTTTCTGTTTTAAGTTTTTAACCTTTGTGTTCTTCGTGTTCTTAGTGGTTAGATTAAAGTTTCTTAAACCACAAGCAAGGTTAGTATTATGGGAGAGCTCAAATTAAGGTCAAGCCAGTGGATTGTGGATACCGACAACAACATCATTATTGGTGAGGGCCGGGCTAAGATATTAGAGCATATTGATCAGACGGGCTCGATGAATCAGGCCGCCAAACTGATGAAAATGTCGTATAAAGCCGTCTGGAGCAAAATCAAGGCAACTGAAAAACACATGAAAGCCCGCATCGTTTACACCGATCGCAAAGAGGGGTCGCGCTTGTCTAAGGAAGGCAAGGAGCTGCTTCAAAAGTACAAATTGTTAAAAACGCAATGCCTGTCCGCTGATGATCAAATTTTTACCGGAATTTTTAAATGAATCTGGAATTTCTGCAATTTACATTTCCGGTGTCCGAAGTCGAGACCTTTGTTTTAATCCCGCCGCTGGTTGCTTTTGGTATATCCTTTTTCACTTCAATGGGAGGTATATCGGGCGCATTTTTATTGTTGCCGTTTCAAATGAGTGCCCTGGGATTTACGAGTCCTGCCGTAACATCCACCAACTTTTTATTCAATGTGACCGGCACCCCCGGTGGCGTGTATCGTTATGCCAGGGAGTGCCGCTTCGTCTGGCCGGTGGCGTTGTTAATTGTTGCCGGCATTATTCCCGGTGTTTTAATCGGCTATTACCTGCGCATTACCTACCTACCGGACCCGATAACGTTTAAATTTTTTGTCGGCTGTGTCTTATTGTTGATAGCCTTCAAGCTGTTGAAAGAAGCAATAAACAATAAAACAGCTGTATCTCCATCCCAAGACAAATGCTCGCTCACCGATCGCGTGGAAGAAGCGTCAATCGATGTGAAAGTCACCCGCTTCAACTTCAAAGGTGCCACATATTCATTTGCAACCGCCAAACTGCTCGGATTGGCCCTAACAGTGGGGATTATCGGCGGCGTGTACGGTATCGGCGGTGGTTCTATAATCGCACCGTTTTTGATTACCTTTTTTGGTTTGCCGGTGTATGCCATTGCCGGTGCGGTGCTTTTGGGAACTTTTGTTTCATCGCTGGCCGGTGTAACATTTTACAGCCTCATCCCGATAAACGGAGCCGTGGCTGCTCCGGACTGGTTGCTGGGCATATTGTTCGGCGCAGGAGGCCTGCTGGGAATGTACCTGGGCGCCCGGGCGCAAAAATATGTGCCCTCACGCTGGATAAAGCTCATGCTTGGCGGTGTGATCCTTATGGTGGCATTTAAATATATCCTACGGTTTTTTGGCAGCTAAAAATTGTAATTTGATCATCAACGAATCCACGATTCCTGGAATTAATCCATTCGAAAGTCCCTCACAATTTTGGCTTGGTCTTTCAAATTTATTTCATAGTAATTTAGTATGAATAATTTGACTTAAGTCAATTTCTTTTCCTCGCTCTGCTGTTAAAAATCAATCAAACCTGTAATAGGCTCTTTTTTCTCAATCTACAATAAAGCTCACAATATCATAAAACGATACAACTGACGAATATTGCTCACTTTAATTTTAAGTAGAACATCGAACAATCGCTTGAAACGCCCTCAGGGGTAAATCGTTTTGTTGATCAACCACCTGCCAGTATGAACCGGGTCCTCATGGAGACCCACATCACACATTTTAATAAGGAGCTTTCATGCCGGTCTTTAGCTATCTGGCATACCCCGTATCGGGATCGAAAGAGCAGCTGCTCAACGATCTGGCCGCCCTGGATTTTTGCGAGGTAACACCGGCCGAAAATGAAGAGGTAGTGATTCTGGTGACCGATACGCCGGATGAGGAGAGCGAAAAAAAACTACAGGAAAAACTCAAATCTATAAAATCACTGGAGTCCCTTGGGATGACGTTTGGCCATACGGATCAATAGAGAACACACAAAAGGAGCAAGCAAATGGACATTACCAGAAGAGATTTTATAAAATCCGCAGCTCTGCAAAGTGCAGTCGCTTCTGCTGCGGTGCTGTTTCCGGGAATCAGTTTCGGCGCCTGGAATACTGTCGGTTCAGGAGCCATTGAATGGAAAAAGACGCCTTGCCGGTTTTGCGGCACCGGATGCGGTCTTCTGGTCGGTGTTTCCGGTGATCGCGCCGTGGCTGTCAAAGGCGATCCCAACTGCACAGTCAACAAGGGGCTGTGCTGCGTCAAAGGCTATCATTCCGTCCAGATCCTGTATGGCAATGATCGCATCACCAAGGCCCTGGTTCGCAAAAACGGCAAAATGGTGGAAACACCGCTAAAGGAAGCCCTGGATCTGGTGGCCGGCAAGATGCAGGAAACCATCAAAAGCCACGGCAAAGACTCGGTGGCCATGTACGGGTCCGGGCAATGGTCGATAACCGACGGCTACGTATCCTCCAAGCTATTTAAGGGCTGTATCGGCACCAACAATCTGGAAGCCAATGCACGTCTGTGCATGGCCAGTGCGGTTACCGGGTTTTTAACCAGCTTCGGGATGGACGAGCCCATGGGCAGCTATGATGACATCGATCACGCCGATGTCTTCATTACCTGGGGCAACAATATGGCCGAAATGCACCCGGTGCTGTTCTCCAGAATGCTCGCAAACCGCAAAGCCAAAAATCATGTCAAGATTATCGATTTTGCCACCCGCACCACCCGCACCAGCCAGGCAGCCGACAAATCGATCATATTCAAGCCCCAGACCGATCTGGCGGTGGCCAACGCCATCTGTTATGAGATCATTCGCAATGATTGGGTCAACTGGGATTTTGTCAACAAACATGTTTCCTTTCACAAGGGTAAAACCAATATCGG
>JASFIV010000207.1:0-8486 GCA_050122475.1 Desulfobacterales bacterium
CCTTGATCTCCATTTTGATCCCTCCTTTTTGACACCCGATTGTAACAATAATTACATTACGGGCTATTTATTGTAATAAAAAATACATATACAGATGTCAAGAGAAAAATAAACTAATATCAATTCTATTCGCAAAAAAGTATAAAATATAATATTTATAGTATATTATAAAATATGAAAATTTTACATTATTTAATCTGAGTTGAATAAAATATTACATATAAAATAGAAATTTTAAGCGCACCGATAGTTGATCCTTCATGTTCCGAAATAGGTTTCCTGAATGTATGATTCTTGTTTTAACTCTTCGGGCTTGCCTTTCATTTTAATGTGGCCGGTTTCCAGTAAATAAATTTCCTCTGCCAGGGTCAGCGTAAAATTCACGTTTTGTTCCGTAATAATAATGGTCATGCCTCTGTTTTCTTTGAGTTCCTGCAGGACGCCGGCGATTTCGGAACATACCAGCGGCGCCAGGCCGATCGTCGGTTCGTCAACCAGCAACAGTCTGGGATTGGTCATCAATGCTCGGCCCAAAGACAGCATCTGCTGCTCTCCGCCACTCAATGTTTTGGCCTCTTGATTCTGGCGTTTTTCAAGGATCGGGAACAGTTCAAAAACCATCCGCAGGTTTTTTTCTTTGCTGTCTTTGGCGCGGTAGGCACCCACCAGAAGATTGTCCTTTACGGCCATGAAGGAAAAGAGGTTGCGTGCTTCCGGGGCATAACCGATGCCTTTGCGAATGGTTTCGGTCGCAGATAGCTGCCTTAGATCTTTGCCGTCAAAAACAATTTGCCCCTCACAGTCGGTCAACCCAATGATCGAATCCAGCAGGGTCGATTTGCCGGCACCATTCGGCCCGATGATGCCGACAACTTCTCCTTTTTCAACAGAAAGCGAAACATTGCTCAGCGAGCATGCCTTGCCGTAAAAAACGCTGAGGTCTTTTACCTCAAGCAAAGCCATTATTGACCTCCCGATTCCATCGTTAATTCAAATCGAGCTGCCCTTATTTGCCAAGATAGGCTTCTTTGACTTTTTGATTGGCAATGACATCTTCAAAAGATCCGTCGGCAATCAATTGGCCGAAGTTGACCACCACCACCCGATCGACAAGCGGCGCCAATGTCTTCAAATCATGACTCACAATAATAAAAGTCAGCCCTTCATCTTTTTTGCGTTTAAGCAGCTCTGATAATTCGCTGATCTCACCGACCGTCAGTCCGGCAAACACCTCATCGAGCAGCAACAATTTGGGTTTTGTTGCCAGGGTTCTGGCCAGCTCTAGCCGGCGCAGGTTTCCCATGGATAGACTATATGGCTGCATGTGCAGATCGTTTTCGGTTAATCCAACGCTGGCGCCGATTTTGGATTCATCTTCATAACGCCGATTTGAGGTGATGGTCTGCCTTAATGCATCCGGTATGATACCCACGCGGATGTTTTCGGTAACGGTTAATTCGCTAAAAGGCCTGGGGATCTGATAGGTACGTGAGATACCCATTTTAACGCGCTCATGTGTCTGATAGGCTGAAATTTCCCGGCCTTCAAAATAAATTTCACCTTCATCCTTTTTCAGCTCTCGCATAATGAGATTAAATGTTGTTGTCTTGCCGGAACCATTGGGCCCGATTAACCCCAGCGATTCACCTTGCGCCACATAGAAACTCAATTCGTAAACCGCAAAGATACCGCCGAACTTCTTGGTCAGTGAATTAACCTCGAGTAATTTGGTCGCCATATTGCTTTTTCCCCAGAATTCTTCTTTCGATAAAATTGCCGACGGTTTGCACGATCTGGAAAAGGCCCTTGGGCGCATAATTATAAATGAACAAAGCAATCAGCCCGTAAGATAGGAAACGCCAGGCGCCCGGAACATAGGGTCGCAAGTATTCAAGCAGAAAAGTGAGAAAATAGGCCCCCAAAATAGGTCCCACAATGGTGTGCTCACCGCCGATCAAGGCGGCGACTAAAATGGTAAATAGAAAATTAATGTCAAACATTCCCCGCGGTGAAATCGATCCCAGATAATGGGTGTATAGCGCCCCTCCGATGCCCGCAACAAAAGCACTGAGTGTAAAGGCAAAGAGCTTAAACTTGGAGGTATTCAAGCCGGCGCTCTTGACCGCGCCTTCGTCCATGCGAATGGCGCTCAGAACCAGGCCCACATCTGATCGTGTCAACCACCACAGACCGATGGCGATCAAAAACATGGCCGTTAATGAAAAGTAATAGTTGAGCACGGTGCCCGTTGCCAGCAATGGCAGGCCGGTTATGCCTCTGGTTCCGCCGGTTATTTCCGGCTTTACGACCTGCATGAGATGGTAGGTGACTTCCATAAATGCCAAGGTGACCAACGCAAAATAGGTGCCTCTGATCCGTAAGGCCGGAAAGAAAAACAGCGTACCGGCAACCATTGTGGCGAGCACCGCAATCGGTATGCTCACATACAACGGGATTGCCAGATGATGGGTCAGCATAGCGGTGGTGTATCCGGCAATGCCAATCAAGAAGGGATGCCCGAAACTGATATAGCCGGTATATCCCGAAAGAACATCCCAGCTCATGGCAAAAATAGCCAGAAAATTGGCAAAGATAAAAATGCGAAGGGTATGGCTGGAACTGACAAGCGGAATCAAACCCATCACAACAGCAAAAAATAGCCACCAGGAGATCGATTTTTTCAAAACGCCCCCTTCACTTTAAATTTCTTCTTTTCCCAGCAAACCTTTTGGCATTATGACCAGAATGACGATGATCAACATCATCGTGAAAACACCCCTTAATTCCGGTGCAATAACGGTGGTGGTAACGGTTTCCAGAAATCCAACTATATGCGCGGCAATCAGGCTGCCGATAATGCTGCCGATTCCACCGACAATGACCACAGCGACAGCAATGATCAGGGGAAACACCCACATGGTCGGATCCAGCTGGGTGTAAGATGCAAAAAAGACACCGGCAATTGCTCCCAATGCGCCGGACAGACCCCAGGTCAGCATGTTGATGCGTTCAGCGTCAATACCGGCGACCAGCGCGCCTTTGGTGTCCATTGAGACGGCTCGTATGGCTCTGCCGAGCGCGGTTTTATGTACAAACACCAACAAAGCGCCCAAAATAACCCAGCTAATGATCATAGCCAGAAATATGGTCCAGGTCACCGGGACCCCAAATGGTCGGATCACGCCGGGAATCATCGGCCAGATGGCTTTGGGAGCCGGTGAGAAAATAATGATGACCACCGCCTGCATGACGACGGCCAGAATGAGGGTGGAAATTTCAACAGCAATGGGATTGTCGCGCAGGCGCCGGACCAACCCGAGGTAAGTTAAGAGTCCAAAAGCAACCCCTGCCAATGCCGCACAGAAAAAACTCGGGATCTTCGGCAATTCCAGCAATTGCGCCAGAACATAATAGACGTAACCGCCGATCATGATATAGACGCCGTAGGCCAGGTTCAGCACCCGCCCGACGCTGAAAATCATCGTAAAGCCCACTGCAACGAGTGCGTAAAGACCGCTGATTAAAAAACCCTGAACAATTATACCGCCCATGATAGCATCACCGTCTGCGGGTCATCCTGTTGATCGATGCGAAGATATTTGATTTCCGAGAAGCTACCCTCAAGACTTTGCCTGCAGTACCGGTTTTTCATCTGCATGCCGTTTTTTGCGGATATTTCTCAAAAAACAGGGAATGATGAATCACTAAGATTCCACATGAACCAGCGGAACAAGAGAAGCGCTTGGCGCTTCCCTTGTTCCAGGATCAGCTTGCCGCATCCTTATCGGATGGCGTTCGTGTCCTACTTCTTTTTTGCCCAGGGCGGCACGGCGAATTCACCGTTTGCATATTTCGGTGGGTAAACACATTTGACCGATCCGTCCGGATACCACTGAATAACAATCAGCGACGGAATTCCGTCTTCAATGGGAGGAGAGATGTCAAATCTAATGTTGTGCGGCCACGCCAATTGAGTCCGCGGTTCGATCTCGCCCGGTTTCCAATACGCATAACGCAGCCACAGCTTGCCGTCTTTGTAAATTTTAAGATCCTCGTTTTCCATTTCCTTAACCCAGGCATCCAGCGGCTTGAAGCCCCCGGCGCGCTCGGCTGCATTAACGGCATTGTAAATGCCGTAGTAGGCATTGAATCCGTTAAAATGCGGAAAGACCGGACGGGATTTATACTTGTTCTTGTATTTTTCTATAAATTTGGCGGTGCGTGGATCCATATCCATACCCAGCGTCGGCGGTGGCATCAGCGTAGACATGCCGCCACCCATTTTTCCGGTGTCGGTCCAATATTCTTCACCGACTGCTGCGACATTGATGCCCGTAATTGGAATCGGAACTTGCAGTTTTACATATTGCGACGTGGGGACGACGCACTTAACAGAAGAAATAAGGTAGATAAAATCAGGGTTGGTTTTGGTGATTTTATTGTAAATGGGGCTGAAATCAACTGTGTTGACGTCATAGACAACATGGTCCACCATTTGAATGCCGGCTTCGGGTAAAATGGCATCTTTGATTAGTTCAAAAACACCAGCTGCATAGGCGGTATCCTCCTGCATGATAACCGATGTTTTCCAGCCCATTTTTTGGGCGAGAATGTCTTTGCCAAAATCAACGTACTGGGTTCCCAGGGCCCAGTCGTTGGGCACATTCATGAAGTACATCTTGTATTTTTCATATTCATTGCGGACCTTTTCAATTGCCAGATAGGATGAGGTCCAGGTATCGAGGGTGGGGGTTCTATATTCTGCCATGCGTGGCAACCACCCCAGAGAAACGTCATCTATACAACCCGAGATGATAAAATCGACTTTTTCTTTTTCGTTTAAATATTCATAGGCCTTGATGCCCTCGGTGACATCCTGACCAGTATCTGCTTTTACCAATTTAATCTGGCGGCCTCCTAAAATGCCGCCCTTGGCATTCAGCTCTTCAATGGCGATCTCTGCGCCGCGCAACGTACTTTTACCGCTGTCGCTGTCAAAAGATCCGATAAATCCGATAATAACAGGCTCTTTAGCTGCTGAGGATGCCGGGATGGTGCAGATGGCAAGAAAAAAGATGGTTAAAACAAAGAAGATTAGGGTAATCCGTGACGGTTTAGTTTTCATTTTCCCCCCTCCTTTTATTCTAAGATGTTGAAGAACGAAGCAGAAACTGTGTGTTTGTCATCACCCCCTGTCAATTTGAATTCGGATGTTATCCACAACATGCTGTAATAAAAATTACAAGTCATTAAAGTTATCCTAATATTTCTTTCATGTAGCATTGTCAAGAATAAATATGATTATAATTTAAAAAATGATATTCATTTACTAAAATAGATTTTTAACTAATTATTACAATATTTTATGTTTTATTTCATTGGATGCTCGCGTTTCATTGCTAACGATTCAATGATAAATTTATTTCACAAACAAGGGCAATCCCGCAGCGATATGTTCCGGCATGATGCAGTTCGTTTCATGTTTGAAATCACTTTATGCTTGATTTTTTTTCTGTTAAACAGATTAATGGTCCATGTGTGATTATCAAAAATCTATTTTTTGAGATAAATAAGGGAGGTCTGCATTGGTCGGACATCGAATGGCAGTTTTGGGAATCGGGGCGACCGGGTCGGTTTTGGCCGCGGCGCTTTTAAGCAAATTACCCGATACCTTCCTGATCGGTCGCTCGCCGGATCTGGACGAAACGCTAAAGACAAAAGGCCTTGAGATTTCAGGTGAAATCACCTGGAATGTTCCGGTCAATAATTATTCCAGTCAAATCGCAGACCTCAAAAAATTCAGGCCGTCCGCTATCTTCTTAACGACCAAAGCCTTTCATCTGGAGCAGGTTCTGAATGATTTACACGATGTGTTTGAGCCCGGTATGAAAATAATTGCCTGCCAGAATGGTTTAGGGCCTGAAGATCTCATTGCGGATCGATTCGGCCGGGAATCTGCGCTGCGCATGTCGTTAAATTATGGTGCTTCCTTAAAGAATGCTGGCGAGGCAGACGTCACTTTTTTCAATCGACCCAATCATATTGGCGGTTTGTCGCCGCAGAATACGGACTTAGGCACATGGCTGGCCAATACGCTTACAGACTGCGGATTGGATACTGCATTTGTCGATGATATAAAATTATTTGTGTGGAAAAAAATGGTCATGAAATGCACCCTGGCATCCATCTGTGCCGTGACAGGGCAGACGATAAAGGAGGCGCTACAATATCCGCCCACCCGTGAAATCGCCGATGCGTGCTTTCAGGAAGTCCTTGCGGTGGCCAAATCAATGGGCTATGACCTTGGCGCAAACTACCTGCAACAGGCGCTCGAGTATTTGCAAAAGGTGGGTGTCCACAAAGATTCGATGTGCAACGATATCGAAAACAAAACACCGACCGAAATTGATTTTCTAGGCGCCAAAGTGGTTGCCTATGCGCGCGCCAACGGTTTATCAACGCCTTTTTACGTGACCATGACCAACCTGGTTAAATCGATTGAAAGTCGTTATTTGGATCATTGAATATTTCTGATACATGCGGAGTGAATATGGCGTTTCGGTGAACACAAGGTCTTAATGTAACGGTTTGCTGAGATTTAGACAGCTTTGAAAAAAAGATACTCCCGTCGGGTTGCGTCAACGCCTTTTTGACAACCACTATAACATAAGAATAATCCTTGAGACGCTAAAAAAAATTCAGCATTGCGGAGTTTCGTATGATTCGATCAATGAATATTGCCTGGTGGGTGCAACGCTGGGCGGACCTGCATCCTCAGAAATGTGCCATTATTTTCAAAGACGAAAAAATCACCTATTTCGAGCTGAATAAACGGGCCAACCGGGCCAGTTGCTGGCTGCAGTCTCTGGGAATCGAAAAGGGCGATCGGGTTGGCGTGATGTTAAACAATTGCCCTGAGTTCATCGAGCTTTTTCTGGCCTGCGCCCGACTGGGTGCCATTTTCGTGCCCCTCAATTTTCGCTTAGCAGCTGCGGAACTGGAATACCTTCTCAAGAATTGCCGCCCGCGCTTGTTTGTATTCGGTCAGGAATATACCGATACCGTTCGGAAGCTGGATATGGATGAGGATACCAGACCGTCGGTTTCGTTGTCATCAGTTGGACAACAACCGGCTGATTCTCCGATTATAGACTACATCTCAACCTCAGCCACTTTCTCCGATCAAAAGCCTTTTGTAACCCGCTCCCTGGGCCCGAGGGATCCCGAAGAGCCCCAGGTCATCATGTATACGTCGGGCACCACCGGCCGGCCCAAAGGGGCTGTGCTCAGTCACCGCAAGACATTTTTTAACTGCCTGAATGCCGACATATTCTTTAAACTGCACTTTGACGACATCATGCTCGTCATTTTGCCCCTCTTTCATTCCGGCGGCCTCTTTATTCAAGCTGCGCCAACCATTTATAAAGGGGCCACTCTGGTGATCCATCCCAAATTTGATCCTGTGAAAGTATATCAGGATATCGAGCATTATCATATTACTAAATTTCTAGGAATTCCAACGGTATATAGGGCTCTTATTAAAGTCGATTCTAAAGATAGAGGGGATATATCGTCCCTGCAAGTATGCGCCGGGGGCGGCGAGAAAACCACCCCTGAGCTGTTTGAACAGTGTCGGGAAGCCGGCCTGGTGTTTCGCCAGGTGATGGGGCAAACCGAAACCTCAATATTGCTGTGGGCCTCGGAAGAAGATTCATTCAGAAAGCCGGGGACAGTGGGGCGACCGGTCTTTCATGCTGAAGTCAATATCGTGGATAAATACGGCCATGAAGTGCAGCCCGGAGACGTTGGTGAGATCGTTGTGAGCGGGTCCATTATGATGAAAGAATACTGGCGGGATCCAATCCGAACCGAAGAAACCATTCGTAACGGAATGCTTTACACCGGAGACCTGGCCCGCATGGATGAAGACGGTTATTATTTTCTGGTGGACCGTGTTCGTGATATGTACATTACCGGCGGCGAAAATGTCTATCCTGCCGAGGTTGAGCGTATCTTAAGACAGCATCCGGACGTTGAAGATATTGCCGTGGCCGGCGTGCCCGACGAACGCTGGGGCGAAGTCGGGCATGCTTTTGTGATCGCTAAAAAAGATGCCAGCCTGCAAGCCGAAGACCTGTTGTCCTATTGCCGGGAGCATATGGCCAAGTTTAAATGCCCGCGCAGCGTTACATTCTGTGAAGATTTTCCCCGCACTTCGCTTGGCAAGGTCCGCAAAAGAGCGCTGATTAGGGATACCCAATTGCCCTGACAGACATATAACTAGACAAAACCGGCAAAAGCGCATAGTCTCCCATTGAAAATATGTATCACAACTTTTCGGAAGTCTTTCAAAGATTGTAACAATCATTGAAGAATAATAGTACTTGAAAACAATGTTGATAACTTGTTTATAACCTGCTCATAACTTGTTATCTAACTGAAATTGAACATAAAAAATTGATGTTTGATAAGCCGCTGAATTTATT
>JASFIV010000208.1:0-8477 GCA_050122475.1 Desulfobacterales bacterium
AATGATCTTTAGCTCTTTGGCACTTTCAAGCTTTTCATTGCTGTCAATATACCGAAACGACAGGCCCCGGATGCTGATATCTTTAATCTGGCCCAACCTGCTTTCCTGATCGACCAGGGCCGCAAATGCACCTTCCGCAGCTTTAAACCGTTTTTGCCGTCGCCGCTCCGCTGAGAACCTAACCTCTGGCATAATCAATACTCCGTCTTCAGAAATAACAGAATCTCTGTTTAGCACTGCAATACAGATTGTGATGGATACGTCTTGGCCGGCGGGATTTTGTCCCGTTTTCCTTACCGCGGGATGAACCCTGAATCAAGCTAAAAATCAAAAAAAAGCCGCTTTTTGCAGGCGTTCAAAGGTTACTCGCAAAGCAGTACCAATTTATCGTAAGTTCTTTACTTTAAGCGCGGAATTCCGCTTGACAAAAGCGGTCATCCCTATTAATCAATATCTTTTTATATCAGAACATTTTTTCGACAGTCACTATAAAACGAGAAAATCAGATTGAAAGGAGATAAAAACAAATGGCTAAATTAATTCCACCTCATGGCGGAAAAGGACTAACCTGCTGCCTGCTCGAAGGCGCAGAGCTGGAAGCTGAGAAGAAAAAAGCTGAGGGCCTCAAAAAGATTACGGTTTCACCGCGTGAAAAGGGCGACTTGATCATGATGGGGATCGGCGGCTTCAGCCCGTTGACCGGTTTTATGACCAAAGCGGATTGGAAAGGGGTATGCGATAATTTTTTGATGGCCGACGGGACGTTCTGGCCCATTCCGGTGACCTTATCGGCTTCAAAAGAAGATGCGGACGGTATCAGCGAAGGTGATGAGATTGCCCTCTATGACCCGGAAGGCGATGAAATCATGGCAACCATGAAGGTTACCGAGAAATTTGAAATGACCGAGGCCGATAAAAAATACGAATGCGAAAAAGTTTACATGGGCGAAGGTACCGCCACGGCTGAGGAGTTCTGGAAGATCGCCAAAGACGATCATCCGGGGGTTCAGATGGTTATGGAGCAAAAAGATATAAACCTGGCCGGACCGGTCAAGGTGCTCACTGAATCCGAATATCCCACAAAGTATGCCGGCGTCTATATGCGACCGGAAGAATCCCGTAAAATGTTTGAAGAACGCGGTTGGAGCGAAGTGGCCGCACTACAGCTAAGAAACCCCATGCATCGCTCCCATGAATATCTGTGCAAAATTGCCGTTGAGGTATGCGATGGTGTTTATATCCACTCTCTGGTCGGCAATCTTAAACCGGGTGATATTCCGGCTGAAGTCCGCGTCAAATGCATCGATAGCCTGGTTAAAAATTATTTCGTCGAAGATAAGGTCGTCCAGGGCGGCTATCCACTGGATATGCGCTACGCCGGCCCGCGAGAAGGCCTGCTGCACGCTACTTTCCGGCAAAACTATGGGTGTTCCCGCATGATCATCGGTCGCGACCACGCCGGTGTGGGCGATTTTTACGGTATGTTCGAAGCCCAGACCATTTTTGACAAAATCCCGTCTCCTGAAGAGGAAGGCAAAGCATTGCTTTGCACACCGTTGAAAATTGACTGGACCTTTTATTGCTACAAATGCGACGGCATGGCATCGCTGAGAACCTGCCCGCATGAAAAAGAAGACCGCGTTTTGCTCAGCGGAACCATGCTGCGCAAAATGCTCTCAGAAGGCGAAGCGTTGCCGGACCACTTTGGACGTGATGAAGTCATTGAAATTCTGCGCGAATACTACGAGGGCCTGACTGACAAAGTTGAGATCAAGCTGCATGGAGCTGCTACCGGAGACTGATTTGATCATCTAAAAAATTGCGCAGAAATCAAAAGGGAGCCGCCGCAAGGTGCGCTCCCTTTTTTCATTTTTCAGGTTCCAGAGTTCAACGTTCAAAGGTTCAGAGGTTAGTGGCGGTTGGGCACGACCCGGCTGCCTTAGACTCGAGCTCAGTCCGAAAGTAGCTCGTCGCAGTCCGACTACCAAAAGCAGGATGCAAGCAGCCAAAACCCTGAACATGAAACCAAAACAAAAGGGAAGCAGAATCTGCTTCCCTTTTGTTTTATTATTTTTAAATTTATAATTGGGAATGCGCAATTTTTTCGTTGAGCAAGGCTGCACAAGGGTTTTAGCTTGAGGCGTACATTTAGTACGGTGAGGGCTAAAACCCGCGGAGAACGCAGCTCAGCGGAAAAAGGGCCTTTTCAAATTAAAAATTTCGGCCTGCGTACTCATTATATGCCATCGCCACCGTGCGGTAGACCAGATGGGCCAGCTTTGAAAATGGCAGATAGGCAAATAATGCCCACACCAGAACCAGGTGAACAAAGTAGGTGGCAAAAGAAATAAAAGCCCAGTCTGCCAACCGGGTCAGCTGAGCGCCCATACCCGTCACACCCAGCCCGAAGGCAAGGTAGACAAGGTACCAATCAAAGTATTTGGAAACTTGATCTTTTTTGGCCAGGCGATTTTTTATCAACAAGCTGGTTCCGACAATCAGCGCTATACCACTGATGTTTGCCAGCCATTTGACCGGATTCATCTGGGACCAGGGACCATGCAGCGGGCCGCTGGGAAGCAAATAGGATCCATACATGACCACAAAGAAAATATTGGTCACGATAAACAGCCCGATAAAGCCATACAAGGTCAATAAGTGAGCAATTTCGCGGTCTTTATTTTCCGTACAATCTGAAAACTTGCGATGCAACAGGATGGTCGGAATGACCTTGATCAAGGCCTGGATAAATCCGGGGATCTCGATCTTTTCTTTATCAGTTTTGCCCTCAAGAAGCGCATTTTGGTGGATATCACCTAAAAACCGTTTGAGGCCCAAAGCAAGAACCGCCACCGCAAAAATAGCCGCCGGCAGCATTGTCATGTCTACCAGCCAGGTCGAGAAAAATTTCCAATGTTTGATGCCTTCGCTCATATCCGGTGTAAAATCCAACAACCCGGTAATGGTGCCCACAACCAGAAAGAGGATTGCGGGAATGGCCAGCAGGATCGGCAGTTTCTTGGGATCTTTCAAGGCCTTGGCCAGCACCTTGGGTTGAGCGTAGTTCTCGACCGCATACGACCGCACGGCTGCCAGGACATCGGCCGGTTTGGCTTCCCGCGGACAACGCGTGGAACAATCACCGCAGTTGTGGCATAGCCAGATGTCGGAGTTGCCCACCAGCTTGTCTTTTAAACCCCATGATGCGGCAATCATTTCTTTGCGGGGAAACGGTTTTTTATCCGGCGAAATGGCACAGGCCACCGAACAGGTTGCGCATTGATAGCACTTTTTCAGATCTTCACCCCCCAGGGCGCCAACCTCTTTAATAAAATCTAAATCAGGCTCAATAACATAAGGTTCAGCCATGTTCTTACCTCCCTAAGCAATTGAAGAATGAAAATTGACAATTGAAGATTTAAGGATTTCAATTCATATGGTCTTTGCGTCATTCAATTCTTCAGGCTTTATTTCAAAAAATATTCAATATTCAATTCTTAGAATCCCTTGAAGGGGTTCGGGCCCATTTCCTCGACAGAGGCCACAAAATCATCGATGATTTGCGGCAGCTTATCATATTCATCGATGGCCACCTGGAATTGGGCCACACGTTCTTCCTCGAGCGCCAGACTCGCCAGGGCGTCACCGATTTTTTTCATGCGGATTTCGGCCAGCTCACTGCCCTTGACGAAATGGCACTGGTAATCATCGCCGTGTTTACAGCCCATCAGAAACACACCGTCCATACCCTGGGCCAAAGCATCCTTAATCCAGATGACATTGACCGATCCCAGGCACCGAACCGGTATGAAGCGCACATCGGCTGAATAAGTTAGCCGGTTGAGCGCGGCAATGTCCAGGGCCGGATAGGCATCATTTTCACAGATCAGCCCAAGGATTCGCAACGGCGGCTCATCAAAATCGTCTTCGGACGGCACACCGATGGCCTTGACCATCGATCCGATGCTGTCGATGCTATAATCGGAAAAGTTGATAATGCGCTCCGGGCAACAGCCCATACAGGTGCCGCAGCGGCGGCAACGCGCCGGATTCGGCTTGGGAGTGCCTTTTTCATCATCATCAATGGCACCAAAGGGACATTCTTCCGTGCAGCGTTTACACTGGGTGCAACGTTGGAAGAAAAAGTCGGGGAAGGTCATATCGCCGGATCGCGGATGAACCGAAACACCACGGCTGACCGATTCCAGACATTGAATCGCCTTCAAAGCTGCTCCACTGGCATCTTCCACTGCTTCTTCGGTTGTCATGCTGCGCCGGATAGCCCCGGCAGCATAAATGCCGGTCCGCTGGGTTTCGTAGGGAAAACAGATGAAATTCGAATCGGCATACTCATCAAAGAGCGCGTTGTCGCGAAATCCGGGGCCCTGGCGGTAAGCCAGGTTGATCACTGGATCATCCGCAGTTACCGGCACCATACCGGTCCCCAACACCACCATATCGGCCTTGACCTGAACCTTTTCACCCAACAGAGTATTGTCGGCTTCGACAATTAAGCCCCCGCCGTTTGTCGAAACGCGGGTGACCTCCCCTTTGGTTAGAAAGATGCCCGGGTCCTGCTGAATGCTTTTGTAGAAGTTTTCCGTCAAACCGACGGCACGCATATGCTGGTAGAAGACATAAGATTTACCGTCCGCATAATCTTCGCGCAGATATTTGGCCTGTTTGAGCGCCACCAGGCTGGTCACGGCACCGGCATAGCCAAAGTCCTTGTCATCACCCTGGCCGGGGCTCTGGATAAAGACAACGGATTTGGCCTCTCTGCCGTCTGAGGGCCGAATGATTTTACCGGCGGCGGCGATCTCTTCAAACTGATGGTTGGTGACCACATCGGCAATTTCGCCATACCCCAGATGGGCAAATTCATCGTCTTTAGGCTCATAGGGCCGCCATCCGGCTGCCAGAATAATGGCACCGAATTTTTCACCATTGGGATCCAGCTGCAATATGTCCTGTTTGCCCTTGTTGTATTCCATAAAGGCTTCATGCATTTTTTCGGCATCCAGTTCCTGGCCTTTCTCATCGAGCTTCATCTCATCCGGCAAGGGATACGGGACGTCAAATTCCGTTCTATCGCCAGGCTTTTTAAGGGTTACTAAAAAATCACCCGGTTCCCCGGCGATACGCGCTACGACGGTCTCGGTTTTGACCGTAATATTGGAATAGTTCTGCAGGTCATTTATCTTGGTTTCGATCGCGGGCGGAATCAACGCTTCATAGGGGTATGCACCGGGCAGCTGTTTGCGCCATTTAGAGGCATGGCCACCTAAATAGGCTTCTTTTTCAACAATGGTGACATCATAACCGATTTTGGCAGCATCGATGGCCGCGGATATCCCGGTCATACCGCCTCCGATCACCAGGATCTTTTTATTGAGCGTTTCCAACAGATAAGGCTCTGGCAGCTCGATTTTTTCGACCCGCGCCATGCCCATTTTTAAATAGTCTTCAGCCAACAGTTGGACGTGATCGACGAAGTTTTCGTCGTCTTTTTGTTCTTCAGTGGGCGCCGGAAATTTCGACCGAGGATGGGTCCAGACCACGCCCTCCCTGAGATTAACCCTGTCCACGATGCAGCCGTCAAAACGGAAAACATCATAAAGAACCCGGCGGGAGCAGGCGGCAATCACCAGGGTGTTGACGCCTTCATCGGCGATATCTTTTTTAAGGAGATCAATCCCGGCCTGACCGCATAAAATCGGGCAGGTTTTGACCGCATACCCTTCTTCCTTGGCAACATCGCCCAGTTTTTCAATATCGACGGCGTCCCCGATCCCACAACCTTCGCAGATATATATACCGTATTTTTTATCCATGTCTGACTTTCCTCCTATCTGCTCACCAGGGTTTGAATCGCCTTAAGAGCCATTCCGGTAGCATTTTGATTGGATGAGACCACGTCAGCCGGCTTGTTGGCACAACCGGCTGCAAACATCCCGCCTTTTTCAAAGTCATTGACGATAAAGCCGTCATCATTGTAGGTCAAATCGGCCGGAAGCTTGTCGGTGGCCACAGTCGGCTGCATGCCGGTTGCCAGAACCACCATCTCAACCTCCTGATGGACTTTTTCGCCGGTGACGGCATTTTCAGCCACAACCGTTACATTCTGTGTGCCCGAATCGGCACTGACCTCAGCCACTTTGCCCTTGATCAGGAAAATGTTTTCATCCTCTTTGATGGTTTCATAAAAGCGCTCATAGCGATAGCCCGGCGTCCGCAGATCGATATAGAAGACGTAAATTTTGGCATCGGGGTAGCGCTCGCGCACATAGGTGGCCTGCTTTAAAGACGCCATGCAGCAAATATAGGAGCAGTAAGGCAGGTGATTCTCATCACGGGAGCCTGCGCACTGAACAAAAGCGACACTCTGCGGTTCTTTGTTATCCGAAGGGCGCAGAATTTTACCCCGGGTCGGCCCGTTGGGCGCCGCCAGTCGCTCCATCATCATATTGGTGATGATGTTCGGATACTGACCGTAACCGAGATTATCGATTTTGGCGGCGTCATAGGGCTGCCAGCCGGTGGCCCACACAACGGCCCCCACATTCAAATTCAAGGTTTTGGCTTCCATTTCAAGATCGATTGCGTCATACTCGCAGGCTTCCTTGGCACGGCTGGCATCCGAAGTGCCGATGATCTCGGGTGCAAGCACATAACGGGCTGGAAAGGCCATCTCAAAGGGCAAATATGCGCCTTTGACCTTTCGCATCCCGAAATCATAGTCGCTGTCAATTTCCGTCTGACAGGCTTCGGCACAGGCATCGCAACAGGTGCAATTTTCGTTTACATATCTGGGGTTGACTTTAACCGTCACCTCATAGTTGCCCGGATCGCCGGAAACCGATTCAACTTCCGCCAAAGTCAAAACTTTGATTCGCGGATTATCTTTGATCCGTCTGTAATTAATTTCCAGGCCGCAGGTGGGTGGGCACAACTTGGGAAAATATTGATTCAGCTGTGCAACCCTTCCGCCCAGATACGGATTTTTTTCGACCAGGAAAACCTCGTACCCCACTTCGGCAGCTTCTATCGCCGTGGTCAGACCGCTGATTCCGCCGCCAACGACCAATATGCTTCCGCTTGCCGGAGCTGCTTTTTCATCAGTCATACTTCCCTCCGTACTTTTTGTCATGTTTGATTCATAGTGGCAAACTTTCCCCACTGAGACTTCATTTTCTTTTCACTGAGTCCCAATTGGGTGTCAGGTTTCAGTGTTCAGGTGTCAGTCCCCGGGTTCAGGGTTGATCGGTTCAGAGTTTTAGGTTTTTGGCTGCTTGCTTCTGGCCGGCAAAAAGTAGCCAAAGACCAACAGCCGGTAACTTCTGAACCAGGCGACTGAAGCCTAAAAACTGGGAGTAGCGCACTAAGGAATGTTTGTCGACCGATCGCTAAACGAGCGCTTACAACAAAAACCTCCAGGTGTCAGATGACACCTGGAGGCATCTGTTGGTTAATTAATATTGATTCGTCTGCTTCTGATCTGATCCATTAGGCGTCCGGAATGATCTTGATATAATCTTTCTTAAAGATATCCCATTTCTGCTCTTTGGGATCATACTTGGAGTTGACGAAGCAGAACCAGTTTTCGTCATCCTGGCCCGGATAATCGGATTGATAGTAGAAGCCCGGATAACGGGTTTCTTTACGGAACTGGATGTGGCGCAGGTGTGATTCAACCGTCCAGATGCGGTGCTGAATCTCCCAGGCGCGCATCAATTCGTGCACATCACCGGCCGCCAGTTTTTCACAGTCTTCCCGCATGGTGGCCAGCAGATCCATGACGATCTCGAGGTTCTTGGAGGTCGTCTGATAGTAAGTAGCCGTTCCGGCACCGTATTCATGGGTGGCTTTCATCAACCGGTACATCATACCGTTGGGTTTGAGGTAGTTGGGGTTGATATCGTCGGCGGTGGTGTAGGCGCAATGCTCCAGATAGGTCCGCACCGGTTTATAGACCAGGTCGACAATTTCATCGGCCGACTGGCTGATGGCTGGTGAATAGTCGGCATGATCCTTGGCATAGCGGGCCATTTCTTTGACTGCCATGCGTCCCTCGGCATGCGAACCAGAGGAGAATTTATGACCGGAGCAACCTACGCCGTCACCGGCGGTGAACAGACCGTTGACGGTGGTCATGCGGTTGTAGACTTTACCGTTGTCGGCCTTGATCTTGTAAGCATCCGGTACCCAGTCGTAATCCGGGCCGGAGGTCCACAGTCCACAGCAGCCGGAGTGGGATCCGAGCAGATACGGCTCGGTGGGCATAACCTCGGAATTTTTCTTTTCCGGCTCGGTATCGGTGGCGCACCACAGATTGGCCTGCCCGCAGGTCATATCCAAGAAGTCTTCCCAGGCTTCGGATTCAAGATGCTTGAGCTCTTTTTTGTCCATGGTCTTGCCAAGCTCGGCCAGAGCACTGACGGTGTCCATAATAATGGGCCCGCGGCCTTCTTTCATTT
>JASFIV010000209.1:0-8457 GCA_050122475.1 Desulfobacterales bacterium
AAATTGAGGAAGGTTAACGAAAATCAAAGGGGATGTCAATTGATATTCGAACGTTGGAGAGTGTTCAGGTGTCAGTTAGAAACGGGTTTCAGGTATCAGTGTTCAGTTCCTGGCTGCTGGCTACTGGCCTCTGGCTGCTGGCTAAAAGCAATTGATTCCCTGCTTCAAGCCAGAAGCCGGGAGCAAGACGCCAGGAGCTATTGATCCGAATGAGACCGAACAGCGACGCCCCAGGAGGTTAAATTTTTTATGATAAACTCAACCACACGCCGATGGGCGGCCTGGCCGTTGCCGACGATCGGAATGGGATTGCCAAACTTAAAATGAATCGGGCGTTCCGGATAAATCGGTCCGATGTCTTTTAACCAGCGGCCGCTGCCGTGAAAATCTGTTTTGAGTGCAACCGGTATCACCGGTACGTCTGCTTTGCGGGCTAATTTCACACCCAGCGTGTTGAATGTTTTCACATCAAACGTCGTGCTGCGGGTCGCTTGCGGGAAAACAACAACCGAGCACCCTTTTTGAATTCGACGCTGGCCTTCGTTCAAGACGATTTTTAAATCCTCACGGGGATTTTTGCGGTGAACGGCGATAAAATCAAGGGCTTGCATCACCCAGCCGATCACAGGATAGTGTCGTAACTCATCTTTGATGATAAAGGTGACGTCGTTGAAAGGCAGGGTTAATGACGGCAGAAGGATGGTCTCCAGAATGCTCATGTGGTTGGCGATAAAGACCAACGGGCCTTTATGGTAACTGAGTCCTTCGAGACCCGAGACCGTCAGGTGACCACCGGCTGATTCGGCAGCCTTCATACAACTCAAAGATGCGCGCAGCCATCTTTCATTGTTGAGCGTTCCGCGGCGCCCCGCCAGACCTTCTCTAAGAAAGGCCAGGGCAATGCGGGAATAAAAAACGAATTCCGGCCACCCCGGAAGGTGATTGGCCAGCAGACGCTGTCGAACCGGGGTTTGATACCCATGTTCGGCTGCAATAATCTGCCGAAATTGAGCGTTATTCATGTTTGATTGATCCACCTGCTGTATGAAGATGTGATACCGTAATGGATACAGCGGCTCAGTGTCAATTGAATATTGCAGTGGGATTATAATCGGTCAAGCAGCTTTTGGTGGATATTGTCAAAGCCCCCGTTGGACATCACCAGAATAAGGTCGCCAGGGACAGCATGCTGGATTAGAAATTCGACAATGGCATCGGTATCGGCAAAAAAATGGGCATCCTTGCCGCGCTGTTGTAACTCCGCAACAAGCTTTTGGGAAGAAAATCTTTCGGCAACGGGAATCTTCTCCAATAGCGGCGGCTGGCGGATACAGATTAAATCGGCAAAATCAAAGGCCAACGGATACACATCTTGAAAAATATTCCGCATGCTTGAGTTCGTGCGGGGCTCAAAAACAGCTATCAGACGTCGCGGCGCATGAAATGACTTAACCGCCGCGATGGTTTCCCGCACTGCGGTTGGGTGATGGGCAAAATCATCCATTACGGTGATTTGATTCTTGCGTCCGCGGATTTGCTGGCGACGCTTAACGCCTTCAAAGGTTTCAAGCGCGGCACCGATATCAGTAGGTGACAGGCCTAAATCATCTGCGATGGCAATAACCGCCAACGCATTGTACAAATTATGCCGGCCGACCATCTGGGTCTTGAAACGGCCATATGGCTGTCCCCTTCGCAGCACTTCAAAGCTGCTCCAGGGCGCATCAATCTGAACGTCACCCAGACGCCATTTTGAATCCATATCACTGCCATAAAATTCGATTCGGCAACTGGCGCTGGAAATGATCCGGCGGATATTTTCATCTGCATCAAAGGCCAGCAGCAGGCTTGAGGATTTGAGTTGCATCAGAAAACGGCTAAAGATCGCTTGAACATGATCAAGGTCGCGGAATATATCGGCATGATCAAATTCCACACTGGTCAACACGGTAATGGCGGGATGAAAGTGCATCAATTTGGGGCCCTTGTCGAAAAAGGCCGTATCATATTCATCGCCTTCGATAATGATCGGATCCCCATCTCCCAGCCGATAGTTGCTGTCAAAGTTCTGCAAAATACCACCGATCATGTACGAAGGGTCCATTCCGCCTTTATAAAGCATCCAAGCCAAAATAGATGCGGTGGTCGTTTTGCCGTGGGTGCCTGCAACCAAAAGCGCTTTTTTATCTTCAGCAAAAAATCGATTCAATGCCTGGGGCATGGAACAGTAAGGAATCCCCATTTGCATCACTTTCCGGACTTCCGGATTTTCGCGGGTAACAGCGTTACCCACAATCACCAGATCCGGCCGATCGGAAAGGTGAGTCGCCTCAAAGCCGTCCATGACATGAATCCCCTGTTCCCGTAAAAAATCACTCATGGGGGGATAGATTTTTTGGTCTGAACCGGAAATGTCAAATCCCTGGCTTTTAAGCATACAAGCCAGAGCACCCATTCCGGTTCCGCAAACGGCGATCAGATGAATTCTGTGCACGTTTTGCGGGATACAATTTTTGCTTTCAGACATCGATGAGCTCTCCCCAAATGGCCGATTGAGCAGCGTCCCGTGGTGGTTTTATTCTGGCGGGATAGGGTAAGATAAGCGGCTGGTTAAAAAACATCCGTAAGCAGGGTCTATTCAGCCTCCAATATAGCCCTAAGATTCTGTGATAGATTTTGCAAATTAAAGGGTTTCTGGATAAAACCATTACATCCCCGATTCAAAATTTCAGAGGCCTGACCGTTGATGCTAAATCCACTGGATAACAACACCTTCACGTCCGGTTTGATTTTTTTAATGCGGTCATAGGTTTCACCGCCCCCCATCTTGGGCATAATCATATCCAGAACGACCAGATCAATTTCTTGCGGGTGCTTTTTGAATATCTCGACGGCTTCTTTGCCGTCTCTGGCGATAAAAACCTGATAGCCCAGCTTTTTGAGCATGCGCGTACCGACATCAATAATCATATCCTCGTCATCGACCAGCAGAACCGTCTCCCGGCCTTTAACGAATTTTTCGCTGGCCTTCTTAGCAGGCGGCACGGCCTTGCCTGAAGCCGGCAAATATATCTCAAATTTGGTCCCCTGCCCCTTTTTGCTAAAAACGTTTATAAAGCCTTCATGATTTTTAACGATACCGTAAACCGAAGCCAAACCGAGCCCGGTGCCGCGGCCCATTTCTTTGGTTGTAAAAAATGGGTCGAAGATGCGCTGCTGGATGTCTTCATCCATTCCAATGCCGGTATCTGTGATCATTATTTTAACGTAATTGCCGGCTTTGACATAATAGGGACTGTATTGGTCTTGATCAATGGTAACGTTTCCGGTGCGAGTGGTCAATGTCCCGCTGCTGGGCATGGCCTGCAATGCATTCAAATATAGGTTCATCAACACCTGCTCGATCTGCCCCCGATCCGCTTCGACAGTCCAGAGGTCCGGTTTGGCTTCATTTTTAAAAATGATATCCTTGTTGGTACGACCAAACATGAGATTTTGCTCTTTGATCAATTCATTCAGATTGAGCAAACTGATTTCATATTTGCCGCCCCTGGCAAAGCCCAGCAGTTGTTTGGTGAGATCGACGCCATTCTGGACGTATTGTTCAATCTTTTTTAGATTTTTAACGAAAGGCGAATTGGGTTCAATATCCAAAAGAGACAGTGAAATATTGCCCTGAATTCCCATGAGGAGATTATTAAAATCATGCGCTATACCGCCAGCTAAAGTGCCGATGGCCTCCATTTTCTGGGCTTGGCGCAGCTGCCTTTCCAGACGAATTTCATGGGAAACATCCCGTTGAACGCTGACGTAATTGGTAATGGATCCGGCTTTATTTCTGATCGGAGAAACAGTGGCTTCGGTTTCGTACAGTGAATGATCTCTGCGTTTGTTAATCATTCGTCCCTGCCATATTTCTCCCCGTTGCAGGGTATCGATGATCGTACTGAAAAAGGCTTTAGAATGCTGCCCGCTGTCCAACAAGTCGATATTGGCACCCATAACTTCGTTGCGCGAATATCCGGTGATTTTTTCAAAAGCCGGATTGACATATTCGATAATCCCTGCGGGATCGGTAACGATAATAGACTCAGCCGCGTGTTCGACTGCGGTAACCAGTTGCGTCTGTTCTGCAATGGTGCGCTTGAGCCCGGAAACATCAACTGCAAATACAGCCAGTCCGCTATCGGCTGAAGCTGGATCAAGGGCTGAAACATAGAGTTGGACGGTAAGGGTCGATCCTGATTTGCTGAAAGCTGTTGTTTCAAGAGTCAGAGTTGTTTTGTGGTCATGACATTGTGCGATCGCAGACTCCTGCTCGGTCGTCAAATCAAACACCAGGTCAAGCGATCGTCCCATGATTTCAGACTGGCTCAAACCGCTTATCCGCATTGCCGCCTGGTTGGCAAATACAATCCGACCGTGGCGGTCAGTGGTGATGGCGAAACCCTTGAAGTGATCAATCAGAGACGAGGGCCCAGTGCTTGGGCTGGCATGCAAAAAATGTGGATGTGCAGATTTATTCTTGGGGGTTAATTTGGCCATAAGTTCATCGGCTCCATTTCTTCCTCCCAGCGCAAACCGGTCTGAATCCGTTGAATACCATTTCGCTATTCGACCGATCATCGACCGGTTATGCCCTCAGGCCCAAACCTCTGAACAATACGCGCAAAGACCATTGACTATGGCACGGGCTTGCACCCGTCTATCAACCCCCCTCTTGGCCGATCGCAGTGATGATAGTTGTGATGGTGATGTTTTCCTATCCAAACGCTGTGCGAACTGCTGCTGATGCCACATTTCCGTATTGGTGAACATCGTTTTGGCAAACGATATAATCCATTATGGCAAATATTTGCATATAAATCAATACATTTACTACCCTACCCATAGGCCTTAATCTTATCAATCAATCCGGCTTCAAGCGGCTGTTCCCATTTTACATTGATAAAGTATTCATTAAACAGCTGGGCATGCACGCCAACAATGCAGCCTTCCTGATCGATACGTATTTCAGGAATAGATCCACGCAAGCTACATTTTAAATTCAGACGGCACCCCAACAGCGATTCGGCCGCGGTTGGCGAGGTATTCATGATAAAGGATACGCCGCTGGCGGAAATGTCTGAAAGATCAGCTTTAAAAGCCTTACTGTCTTGTTGGTCCAGGATTTGAACGGCTGCGCTGCCGGCTATGGCATACCGTGGGTGAATTCGGCGTTCGAGCTCCTTTTTCTGAAGCAAATCCTTTATGGGCTCCAATCCGGTGCAGTAATCCTGCAGTTTATTGGCCAGATTGGGCGCATTTGTATTCCATTTCTGCAAGACGGTTTTATCGATGAAATTTAATTTAACAGTCGAATGGGCCATCACAGAGGTCGTGCAGGTCGAATTGGTAAAAAAGGTATCCTCACCGGTAAGATCACCGGGTCCCAATGTTTTCAGCAGGATGCCGTGTTTATCCTTATGATAAAATAGTTTTACCCGGCCGGCATTTATGAAATACAGATTCGGATTCAGCTCGCCCTGCCGGTAAATAATCTGCTCCGGTTCATAGACCGTCGATTGCATACCATAGTAAAGCGCGATCGATTCTTCCTCTGTCAAATGTTTATACAAATGAGACCAGGTTTCCAGGTGCGCCTCGTCCATTGCGCTCAACTGAGCATTCTCAATAATTTCAGCAGATTTGACAATTTCATCCAATGCCATCGAATCGACTTCAAAAAGCCTTTCGCGCAGTGATTCTGCTTTAGCAAAATCATGCGCTTCAGCACATTGGGCAATCAAATCAAACAGCAACGCAACGGCCTGCTCTTTCTGGTTGTCTTGTAAATAGGTCTCAACTAAATTTTCCTGAGAACTGATATCTTCCATTTATGCGCTCTCCTTGGCTATCATTTCATCATTATTAAATTTAGGTACCGTAAGATTCAGCGAGGCAAACCCCGCAACCATCGTCAGGTTCATCTGGCGCTATCAGTTAAGCTCAGCCAGGACGCGCTCGGCTGCATCGAGGGTCGCTTTAATGTGCTCGGTTTGATGCGCAGCAGAAACAAACAATGCTTCAAACTGAGAGGGCGCAAGGTAAATTCCCTCTCGGCGCATCCCGCTGTAAAATGCAGAAAATTTGTCTAAGTCACTGGTTTTGGCATCATCAAAATTGTGAACCGGCCGGTCATTAAAAAAGAACCCCAGCATAGAGCCGACCCGCTGGGTCTGCACGGGGATGGTCGCTTTTCGGGAAACCTTTTCAAGTCCGGATAATAGCTGTTCTGCTTTTTGGTCCAGGGCTTCGTAAAATCCGTCTTTTTGAATTTGTTCAAGGGTTGCAATACCGGCTGCCATGGCCACTGGATTACCGGACAACGTTCCGGCCTGATAGACGGAACCTTGCGGTGCAACCTGAGACATCAAATCATGTTTCCCGCCGTAAGCACCCACCGGCAGTCCACCGCCTATGATTTTTCCAAAACAGGTCAGGTCCGGATAAACGCCATATAGGGCTTGAGCGCCGCCGTAGGCCACGCGAAAGCCTGTCATGACTTCATCAAAAATAAGGATGGATCCGTAACGGTCACACATCTGTCTGAGAGCATCTAGAAAGCCTTTTTGAGGTGCCACCAATCCCATATTGCCCGCCACCGGCTCGACAATGATAGCGGCGACCGAATCGCCTTTTTCAGCCATCACCTGTGCTAGGGCATCCACATCATTATATGGAAGTGACAGCGTGTGTCGGGCGATGGAATCCGGTATTCCCGGACTGCCTGGAATACCGAGGGTGGCGACACCCGAGCCTGCGGCAACAAGCAGGGTATCGGCATGTCCATGGTAGCAGCCATCGAACTTTATGATTATTTCCCGTTGCGTAATTCCGCGTGCCAGTCGCACTGCGCTCATGCTTGCCTCGGTGCCCGAATTTACCATGCGTACAATCTCTACCGAAGGAACGGCATCAATCACCATCTGGGCGAGCTGCACTTCAAGATCAGTTGGCGCCCCAAAGCTCGTCCCGCGTTCCAGCACGGTGGTAACAGCCTCAATCACCGCCGGGTGGCGGTGCCCTAAAATCATCGGCCCCCATGAGCCGATGTAATCAACATACTGATTCCCATCAGCATCAACAATCAGACAGCCCTCAGCCCGATCGATGAAAAGCGGATCTGCGCCGACCGATTGACAGGCCCGCACGGGGCTGTTAACCCCTCCGGGAATTAGCTTTACCGCACGCTCATACAATTTTTTAGAGTTGGACAGATTCATTCGAATGGCATCCTTTCAGTCGCTAATACGTATCACGCTTTGCCTTGACCGTTGCCGGATGTTAGGGTCCACATCTCAGTCCAGCCAGCACGGTCCGATGACCGGATGATCCGGTCAATACGGCGGTGGCTAACAAAAAAGTTGACATTTCTGATGGTTATGAAAAATATCAGATAGAACCATACAGGTCAAGAATGCATATGGTAAAAACAAAGACACCCCGGAGCCTCGCAAAATATCTTGCCTACATCCTTGAACGCCGACCTGATGAGTTCGGGTTGGTTCTCGACAAGCAAGGTTACGTTAAAATAAAGCAACTGCTAAAGGCTCTCAACGAAGAAAAAGGCTGGAAGCATGTGCGCCGATTCCATTTAAATGAAATTATGTACAGCATCCCAGATCCCCCGTTCGAAATCTTAGACAACCGCATTCGTGCTAAACAGCGGGAGCATTTGCCCCGGCCCAATGCCTCACCACAACTGCCCAAGCTTTTATACACCTGTGTCCGTAAAAGGGCATATCCATTTGTGGCGCACAAGGGCATTTTCCCCAGTGGATATGAACAGGTGGTTTTATCCGCCAACCCGGATCTGGCAGAACGAATGGGAAAACGCAGCGACTCACAGCCGGTGATGCTCAGTGTTCATGTGCAGGCCTCGGTTGAGCAGGGTGTTTTATTTCAGCAAATAGGCGAAGAGCTTTTTCTGGCGCCATCTATACCAACGGGTTGTTTTAGTGGCCCGCCATTGCCCAAAGAAAAGCCGCGGACCCAGAAACAGACCCAGCCTTCTAAAGCAGCATCGCCAGGGGTGAGTGGCAGCTTTGCGGTCAATCTGGACAGGGTTGCCGGTTTGAACGGCAATACGGCGAAACCGCCAAAAAAAGATACGGTCTGGAAAGGAAAAAAAGAGCGCCGTAAAAAACACAAAAGAAAAAGAGAGCGCCCCCCCTGGCGGCGATAATAGACGCCTGTGGCGTCTTTTGTTATCCGTTATTGGTTATGCGTTATTTGAGTTCTGCCGAACAGATGATGAAGAATCGGATTGGTTCGCACCGGATCCGATGAGGTCAAAATAAGACAGCAATTAATGATATAAAAATAATTTGACAATCGGAGGCGAACTTGTTACCAAAATTTTCCGATCATAGAAAACAGCTACCACGGGCCACTAGCTCAACTAGGCAGAGCACC
>JASFIV010000210.1:0-8367 GCA_050122475.1 Desulfobacterales bacterium
CATTAACCGAACGGCAGCAAGTTCATTTAAATTCAATAACCACACGGCTGTTTGTTGGGTTGCTTGCAGCGTGCGTACCGCCGGCTGCAGTTGATATTTTTGAAGGCGCAACCCCTTTTGCAATCAGATAATTTTTGACGGTATTGGCGCGAACTTCCGACACCATTTGATCATAGGATGACGTGCCGGTTGCATCCGAGAACCCGATGACGCTAATTTTTGTTTGCGGATTTTTAACCATAAAGAGCGCGACACGATCAAGCCTTTCATATGCATTGGCGGTCAGATCATTTGAGTTGGGATTAAAAAGAACGATTAAAGGCGTCTCAGGATTGATACCGGAAACCGATTGGGCAGGAGGAGCCTGAGCCGGTTCGCTGGTTTTAACAGCTGCCGGAGCACGGGACGTGTTTGCTGCCGCCTGTTTGTTAACAAAAGGAAATACGTCTGTATAGCCGGCGATGTCTGTGAATAAAAGAACCACAAAAACCAGAAAAATAATGATCAGAAAGGCTTCAAAAAAGCCACTGCCGGCCGGAAGCTGATCAATTTGATCTGCGATTTGTTCGAGCTCGGTGTCTGTCAGGCTATCCATTCGGGTTTGAACCTCTGCCGGTTCGATGCCCCGGGATTCCAGAATAGCTTTGATATCTTCTCGCATCAGGTAATTGCTCAAGCGGTTCCGCATCCGCTCTGCACGATCCAAATCAATCGTTGCCTCTGTGCTGATGATTGCCGCCCATGCGGAGTGATAGGGTCCGGATAGCATCAGCAGGTGGAACGCCAGCATCCAGACAACGGGTTTTAATATCTTGCGAATGATGTCCAAATGAAACCTCCTTTTACTTTAAACAAAATTTCTCATCCGCCGGCTGCCGGAAATCAAGAGGTCCAAAAAGTACAGGCTATCCCAGTCGCCCAAAATGGAACAACCGAGATAGCCTAACCATAACGCCAAACCACGAAAAAAGAGGGCAGGCTTTATGGGTCAAATTAATGGTAACATTATTGGTTGATAGAAAACAATGATATTATTGCAGGGATGATATTTTTTTGTCAAAACCAAAGCTCGAATCAGAATACCTGATACATCGGGATCTCTGCGCTTATACCAGACCCGCATCCTCGAAAAGCTTTTTCATCCCGGATTTATTCTTAAATATCTCTTCACGGGTGAGGCCTTCCAGTTCATGGGGAAACACCAACCACTGATCGGTCTCATGAATGTAATAATCCGGAACGATATCAGTTAGATTATATTTGGGCTTAAACCAGGCCGTGGCGACCCGGATGTCCTTAGGCAGGTTGCGGCGCATTTTTGCAGTCAGGGCCTCGATGACAGCCTTGATGCTGCTGCCGGTATCGAAGACATCGTCAACGATCAGCAGGCCGTCTTCCCAGTTGGCCTGCCGGATGACATATTCGAGTCCGTGGACGCGGACTTCTTTGTCCCTTTTTTTGATTCCATAATAAGAAGAGGTGCGGATAGCGATATGATCGGTTTTAACGCCGAGATGGTCCAGTATTTCCTGGACCGCAATGCCCACCGGCGTACCGCCCCGCCAAATGCCGATAATAAAACTGGGCCTGAACCCGCTTTTGAAAATACGCAGGCCCAGCTCAAAGGAATCATTTAACAGCTCCTGGGCTGTCAGGTATCGTTTTTCATCAACCATAATCAGCTAAAATGGTTCCATAATATGGGATCAATTCGATAACCGTATTATATTTTTCAATCCGGTTTTTAGTCAAACGAAAAATCGATCTATCCTGCGTTACAGCCGGATCGCGTTAAATTTCATTGAAGAATCAGGTAGAAAAACATTTGCACTGCTGGCAGCGTCTAGTTAAGTGAGCCGTGAATATGGCTCCCCATGGGTGTTAAGCGACACTTTATCGTAGGGCAGCGATTCTTTGGAATGCGCCGGCTTGGTTTCAGCCGGATGACCGATGGCAATGATGGCTTCCACTCTAATATGCGCAGGAAGGTTTAAGATTTGCGCAATGTAGTTTTCGGCTGTTTGCCGATCGTCATGTTTTCTTTCTCTGATCTGGATCCAGCAACTGCCCAGTTCAAGCGATGTAGCTGCCAGATGGATAAAAGCCGACGCAATCGAAGCGTCCTCGATCCATACATCGCTTATTTGCGGGTTGCTGCAGACGACAATTCCCAGTTTTGCATTTTTTAAAAATGTGGCCCCGTGTGGCTTTGCGAGGGACAGTTTTTGCAGTAAATCGGGCTCTGTCACAACGACAAATTCCCATGAATTTTTACCCATGGATGTCGGGGCACGCAGCGCCGCCTCCACCAGCTGATCGATCGTCTTTGAATCCAGCTGCCGGTCCTGGTATTTTCGGATACTTCGTCTTTTTTTTAATAGTTCCAAAAACACAATAGCCCCCTCAAAAAGTATTTCTACATTGTATATAAGGTTTGTTGCATGAGCACTCTGCCCGGTGAATAGCTGAAAAGCGTTGAAGCGATACAGCCAGCAAGCCTGAATAAGAGAAAGTCAAAAGGCGCAAATGACCAAGGCTTTGCAGCCTCCTGGCCTCCCAGCCTTCCAGCCAAACCTGTTTGATCTTAAGCGAGGGGCATGATAAAATTTTTTTAGCTTACAGTCAAAGAAATAAAGGGCGATGATGATTTTGAAAGAAAAAATGAGCATAAAGCTTATTGGCGTTTTTGGACTGGTTCTGGCGGTTGTAATTATCTCAGGCATTTCGATCGCAAAAGAAGTTGCGGTGATCAAAATTCAGTATCGACAGGCAGCGGAGCTGGTTCCGGTTGTCCGGAGCCTGCTTTCGGATGACGGTAGCGTTACGGTCAGTCAGCGGGTCAATTCGCTGGTTATCGTGGATAACGCCGAGGCGATCCGACGCGTATACGCCTATCTCGAGCAATTTGACACTCCGGTTGAACAGGTCCGCATCCGCGTACGATTTTATACCGGCCACAGCAGCAATCGAGAAGCGCACGCCGTTCGCGGACGGTATTCCAGCGATGACCGCAGGATTGATGATGGGGGCCGCAAAAAAGACAGAACTCGCATTTTTTCCAGAAGCCATGAGCGCCAGAGCAGCAGCCACTCCGAAGCTTTTGTGGTTGCCATGTCCGGTAGCCCGGCATTTATCCGCACCGGTAAAGAGATCCCGTATAAAAACAGTTCGCCTTTTATTAGACAGAATGCCCCGGGCGGCGCAACGGTCGAATGGCAAAGTGTTGAAAGCGGGTTTGAAATTACACCGACAATCACCGGCGACAATGTCATCTTAAGAATTGTTCCACGCATCGCCTATGACGACCGCGAAGATGATGTTATCCGTTTTTTCGGGGCCCAGACGGAACTGACAGTGCCATTCGGGCAGTGGGTGGAGGTCGGCGGGGTGGACAACCAGCAAAATGAAATTTTCAGAGAAATTCTTTCCCAACGCGCCAGCAGGGGGCAGACCGCCACGTCTATGTCGTTGATGGTGCAACGACCCTAGCAATTTCTGTCCATAAATGGCCTTTTTCCGCTGAGCGGTGTTCTCCACGGGGTTTGATTCCTCAACGTGCTTCGACCATAAATGCGAGTTCCGAGTTCCGGGTTTCGCGTTGCGGTTTAACTGCTGACGGCCTCACGGTTTCAGTGTTCAGGTGTTCCGTCTTTGCTCTGTCGAGCGACGCCGCAGCAACCAGGTGTCAGCAATTTTTTCCCTTGTTTCTCACTCCCTGCTTATAGAAGATTTCAGAGGATCAGTTGCCAGCAGCCAGTGACCAGAAGCAAACGGCCAGTGATCTACAAAGCGCAACCTTTTCCTTGCTTCCCGCCCCCTGAACCTTTATATAAGGTAGACATCGTTTCACAAACGCTATTAAAATCCCTTTCTGATGAATGGTGCATCAGAATTTATTCAAAACCCTTTCAAGGCAATAAAAGGGGAAAGGAGGGGATTGTATGAAGTCGCTCTCAATACTGATAATCGGAGCTGTTTTCCTGGTGCCGGCGACCGCCGGGGCTGCCGATTGCGGCCCCATGAACAGCGGCCATAATCTTTTGGCCTGTATCGAAAGCAGCGATCCGCAACTTTACGGATATGGTCTGGGATTTATCTCGGGTGTTACATTTGCCTATCGAGCCATATATGACGGTACAGTGAAGCCGGAAAAGATTTGCATCCCCAAAGGCGTTAAAATAAAAGAGGTTAAGCTGGTTGTCGAAGACTATCTGTCCAATCATCCCGATAAGCTGGACAAAACACCCTGGATATTGGTATCGGAAGCCATACGAGAGGCCTTCAGATGCTACTAACAAGCTTCGGTTGAGCCCCTTAGCCGGTTTGCCGGTTGAAGATAAAATTTAACCACATTCAAATCCTTGCGGGCTCAACGGGCTAAACGGAACAACCCGCTCAACTTTATGCGCGCTGGTCGATTCCTGAATTTAGAATCCTCGAAGAAGCTGTGTTTGAAAACCTTGATGAGCTCTAGCGTAAGGGGCTATACAGTGTTTTGATTCACCTCAGAAAAGAAAAAGATGCAAAGTGATGAGCCGGGCATCTGATGCGTAAAAGGTTTGGTACAGCACAGGGATTGTCCGTTTGCGCCGGGCCAGGAGTAACCCATAACCCCAAAGCCACCAATGGGCGCGAATTTGATTTTGTGTCTAACTCATTATTTTATATTTGAAATCTGTTCTTTCGCTACGCTCCCTTAATCATGAGTTTGCACGATGAAGTCGCGGATGATTCATTCTGTGATCGATTTAAGAAAAACTCCCCGACCCCCCCAATAATCTATTACGACGGACTTGTTGAGCGATGCCGACACCCAAAACCAAAGCGGTAAAAAAACAGGCCTGTGTGCTAGCCGGTGATATCGGCGGCACCAAAACCCGTCTGGGGCTGTTTGTTGCCGGTAAGCAACGCCCTGTGCCCCGGGCGACTGCAAAATTTTCCAGTCGTCAGTCACGCAGCCTCGAGGTGATCATTGATCAAATGCTCGCCCGCTACCCGGCCAAGATCAAAAAAGCCTGCTTCGGTATCGCCGGACCGGTGATCAACGGTGTATCCCGCACCACGAACCTGCCCTGGGAGGTTTCGGAGAAAAAACTGAAAAAGCGCTTCGGCTGGCAGCAGGTGCAGCTGATCAACGATCTGGGCAGCACCGCCCTGGCCATCCCGTTGCTCACTCACCGGGAGCTCAAAGCGCTCAACAGCGTAAAAGTTCACAAAAACCAGAATATCGGCCTGGTGGCGCCGGGAACCGGTTTGGGCCTGGCCCTGCTGGTTTTTGTGGATGGCCGCTACCGGCCGGTGGCCTCTGAAGGCGGGCATGCCGGTTTCGCCCCCGCCGATGAATCTGAAATTGGTCTGTGGCAGTACCTGCAGACCCGCTTCGGCCATGTCAGTGCAGAGCGCGTCCTTTCCGGCCAGGGATTGGTCAATATTTATGACTGGCTCAAATCTGGCGGAGATATAACCGAATCGCTCGAAATCCAGCAGGCCATGCGTGCCACCGATCCCGCACGCGTCATTTCCGAAAACGCCATCAACGGCCACGACCCGCTTTGCCGGGCCGCGCTGAAACGGTTTTGTCGGATCTTCGGATCCATTGCCGGCAATCTGGCCCTGACCGGTATGACCACCGGTGGTCTGTACCTGGGCGGCGGGATTCCCCCCCAAATCATACCCGCGCTCGAAACCGCGGATTTCATGAACGCTTTTATCGCCAAAGGCCGCTTTAAGGATTTCATGAAAAAAATTGCGGTACGGGTGATTCTCAACGATAGAGCCTCTTTGCTGGGTGCCGCCCATTGCGCGCTGAATCTGTAATCACGATTTCTCATCCTGCCTGTTTTCTATTCGTTTTCCGGATTCTAGCCCGGTCGCTATTCCAGCCTTGCGCATCGCCGCGCCATAGGCTATACAGAACGCATGAGCCTTCTTGCGGTCAGGAACCTCTCTTTATCTTTCGGCGGCCTGCAGGTTTTGTCCGATGTCAGCTTTGAAGTCGTCCCGGGCGAGGTTTTCGCCATCATCGGACCCAACGGCGCCGGCAAGACATCTATTTTAAACAGCATCAGCGGCTTTTATCATCCCGACGAGGGTCAGATTTTTTTTGAAGACCGGGACATTACCCACCTGGCCGCCCATCGGCGCGCGGCCCTGGGCATCGGCCGAACCTTTCAGAATATCGCACTTTATCGCGGCATGTCTGCCCTGGACAATATCAAGCTCGGCGCCCATAGCCATCTGAAAACCGGCCTGCTGGCATCTTTGTGCTACTGGGGGCCGGCCCATCGGGAGGAAATGGCGCTCAGACGCAAAGTCGAAGAAGAAATCATTGATTTTTTGGAAATCGAGGCCATCCGGAAGCTGCCGGTGGGATCCCTGGCTTACGGTCTTCAGAAACGCGTCGAGCTGGGCCGCGCACTTGCCATGCGACCGAAAATACTGTTGATGGATGAGCCGGTCACCGGCATGAATGCCGAAGAGACCGAAGATATGGCCCGCTTCATCCTGGACATCAATGAAGAGCATAACATGACGATCGTGCTCATCGAGCACGATATGAAAGTGATTATGGATATTTCGGATCGGGTTTTGGTTCTCAACTTCGGCCAGAAGCTGGCCGAGGGAAAACCCGCGGAGGTTCAACAGCACCCGGAGGTCATCAAAGCCTACCTGGGAGAAAAAAAGGCGCGTAATGGACATATTCCTTCAGCTGCTCGTTAGCGGTTTTGCGGTCGGGGGCGTTTACGCATTAATCGCTCTGGGTTTTGTCCTGATTTATAAGGCCACGAGCATCATCAATTTCGCCACCGGCGAATTCATGATGATCGGGGCCTATTTTTTTTATACCTTTATGGTTTATCTGGGGCTGCCGGCCATCCCCGCCTTTATTGGTGTGATGGGCTGTGCCGCCCTGCTGGGTTTTATGGTCGAGCGCCTCGTGTTGCGACACATGCTCGGCCAGCCCACCATCAGCATTGTCATGGTTACCATCGGTCTCAGCTCCATTCTGATGGGCGTTGCCGAAATGGTATGGGGATCTGATTTCCGTAGTTTTCCGGCGATTGTGCCCAGGGCCCCGCTGATTATCGGTGATATCGTCGTGCGCGCCAACCTTTTTTATGGCTTCGTGCTGGCGGTGGTGGTGGTGATTGTTTTTGCCTTATTGTTCAAATACGCCAAAGTCGGCATCGCCATGCGAGCGACGGCCGCAGATCAGAGCGCTTCCTTTTCGATGGGGATCAACGTCAAGGCCATGTTTACCCTCTCATGGGCGTTCGGGGCTGTTGCCGCCACCCTGGGCGGTATTATCATCGGCAACATCGGCGGCGTGCATCCCACCCTGGGGCATATTGGCCTTAAAATATTTCCGGTAGTTATCCTGGGCGGCCTGGACTCTATCGGCGGCGCCGTCCTGGCGGGTTTTATCATGGGCATCATCGAAAATTTGGCCGGCGGCTACCTGGACCCTTATTTTCACGGCGGCGTAAAAGATGTCGCTCCGTTTGTTGTGCTGGTGCTGATTCTGCTGATTAAACCTTACGGTCTGTTCGGCAAAGAAGAAATCGAAAGGCTCTAAATAACGTATGCGCATCGGAGATTTCAAAGATAGCTATGTCGCAGATGAAGCGGTTTTTAAAACGCCGACGGTTCGTTTCTGGTTGGGCATCCTGTTTGCGGCCCTTTTGATATTTCCCTTTGTGGCCGGCAATTACTGGCTGTACATGGCCAACCTGGTGGGGGTGGCCATTGTGGCGGCGGTGGGGCTCAACATCCTGACCGGTTTTGCCGGACAGATCTCCCTGGGACATGCCGCTTTTGTGGGCATCGGGGCCTATACCGCAGCGATTTTAACGACCCGGCTGGGGGTACCCTTCTTGCTGTGCCTGCCGTTATCCGGTCTGTCTGCGGCTTTTTTTGGCCTGATCGTCGGCGGGCCCTCGATGCGAATGAAGGGGCTGTATCTGTGTATCGCCACGCTGGCCGCCCAGGTTATTTTTGAGTTTATTTTCGTGCACTGGGAGTCAATGACCGGCGGCATTCGGGGCATCAATTTGCCCGCCCCCTCTGTGCTGGGTGTTACCCTGGACAATGAATTTAAGTTCTATTTTGTGACCCTGGCGGTGGTGGTCATCTGCGTGACCGCGGCGCGCAATATCTTCCGGACGCGGGTCGGGCGCGCCTTCATTGCCATCCGCGACCGCGATATTTCGGCCGAGTTGATGGGCATCAACCTGTTACGTTTTAAAATGTACGCCTTCGGCATTAGCTCTTTTATGGCCGGTGTGGCGGGATGCCTGTGGGTGAACTTTTTAAGAACCGTGACCCCCGAGCATTTTCCGCTGATGGAAAGTATCCGCTATCTGGCCA
>JASFIV010000211.1:0-8288 GCA_050122475.1 Desulfobacterales bacterium
CCGTTGCCGTTGTTGGACGTATTGATCAAAAACACGCGGCTGGCCGGGGAAGCCATAAATCCCACCGTGTACGTCATGACATTCTGAAACGCGTCGGTTTTGTCATTGGCCACGCGCATATCGTTGGCGTAAAAATAGGCGGCCACATCATCCAGATAGGTCGAGCCGTTGATGTGGGTGCTAATCGTATAGCGGGTCCCATCGACGGTCAGATAACCCTGACCGGGCAGGTCATTTTCACCTTTTCCATCGGTACCGTCCAGATCATAATCGTCGTCCAGATCGCTTGGTTTGGTCTGACTTAGATTATTGGATGTGTCTTCGGAAGACATACCGGAGCTGACCACAATCACGAAATTTTTCTGGCAATAATTGGTGGTATCGGGCTCGCCGGATGAATTGGAATTGTAATAGCCGCCGATTCTGGCCAAACCCTCTGCCAGCGGTGAGTAGATGACCGTGCCCATATTATTGATATTGTTGATGTAGTTCGAATCCAAAACGTTTTCTTCCGCTGTGTCCCCCAGGGAGGCGACCACCTCACCCAGCGGCTGGACGTTGGAAGATCCCTCGGGTGTGCTGGTAAAATTGTAGATCGCAAATAGGGCCTTGTTGGACGACAGCTTGCCGACAGACCGCAGTGCTTTTTTGGCGTAATAAAAGCGGCTTTTATCGGGCAGGGCGGCGCCGTCATAAATGGGCTCAACAGAGCCGTCGTTGTCCAGGTCTTGCGCTGTTGTGTAAAAAAACAGCCAGTTGAGGTAATTTTTGGAATAGCGAAACGCTCCGGCATTGTCGATGATGTCCGCCTCGTCTACTGCAGATGACGCTTCCGTAGGTAAGATAACTTGTTGGTCGTTAATCGTCCAGGCAGAGGTTTCATCATACCCGTCATCGTCTTCTTTAAGCTTGGTTGCGGTATCCATCGACAGATCAGCATCAACCGGCACCAGATAGAAGTCTACCCCATGCTGAAAGATACCATAGCCATTGTCATTGAAAAATCCGTTGCCGGAACCGTCGTTGGCCACCACGTCGACCTTTGTGTCGACATTCGGCGTGTAGTCGATGCTGCTGTCATAGTCGACATGGGGGACCGCATGCTTCATCTCAGCCCCATTGTCGAGCAAAAAAACGATATTGGGGGGCAGATCATCGGCGGTAACGGCAAACATACACGTATCGCTCGTATACCCCTGGTTAAAGGTCAATAGCAGGCCTAAAAAACAGACCAACCCTGTGACTGCGATCATATATTTTGTTTTCATAATGCCCATCGTCAAAGTTTGATTATGGTTAAAATCCCACCCGGTAAAATCCGGCTTCAATTTCGGAATTGGCCTCCCGCGGCCCAAATCCTGTGCTGTTGATCAAATAGCGGTGTGCCTTAAATTTGCCGATTTCAAATCCGGATCCCCGCGGCGTCAGCCCTGAACCCAGGTATTCCACCTCGCCGTTAAACGATTCATTGGTGCTGATCGTGTATTGAGCGTCCGGATTATCTTTATTTGGAAACGCCAGCGATTGGCCGACGGTGATGTTGTCTTCATGGTAGAGATCCGATTTTTTGACCACATAGGTGCGCCCGGTGTCCGCTGCATAGAATGTCAGCTGGTAAATCTGCTCATTGGTGGCCGAGCGACGCTCGGTAATCGAGTTGTTCGTCCCGGCCGTGGCAATCACCGACAGCACCGATACGATCATGATCACCACCACGATCATATATCCGTCTTCATTATCTGGCTGCATCTTGATCATAAAACCGCCTTCCTGCATTTAGACTTCCGGTTTAATATATTGAATCGAAACATCCTTCGCATTTCGATTGGCGCATTGTACGGTCACCGTTATCGTCTTGCTGTCATTGGTGAGATCACCATCGATATCGAATAGCATAACTTCCCATTTGACAGTGTACGGGCCGCTGACGACCTCGAATGGGCTCGAGGCCGGATTCAGGTCGCTATGGTTGTAAGGCAACGCCATCAAGGCTTCCAGCTGATTGGCCGCCAGCGCACTGGCTTCCCCGGACATGCGTGCTGAAGCATTGGTATTAATCGAGGTTATCTGCATGGCCGCGATCGCTAGCACCGCAATCGTAAAAATTGCCAGCACCACCAGCAATTCAACAAACGTAAAACCGCTCATATCCGTTGGCAGTCTCAATCTGACAAAATGGTTTGAGTGCATAGCGATACCTTTAATTAAAAGCCATATTACGGCATTCCACTCGGCGGGTGAGTGTACGGCTTATGGGTTCGTCATTTCCAGCCGGTTCTTCGACCGTAATGGATATTTCAACCGTTCTGATATCGTTTAGGTCATCCGCCGGAACCTGGGGCGGGCTCAAGCCATAATCGATCAAATCGTTATTATTGGCATCAAAATAGTCAAATTGTAGATTGTTGATATTGCCGATCAATTGCGCTGGATTCTGGCTGGCGGTGCCCTCATACAGGGTTTGCACAATTTGATGGCTTGTGAATTCATAGGTAATGCGTTCGAAATTGGCCTCGTCGACATCCCCGTTGAAAACACCCGAACCATCCGTGCCATCTGCGGTAATGCGAATTTTGGTGCTGGCAGCGTATTCAAAACCGAAATTATCCGTATCAATGGGATCGAGGCCGGCCGCGCGGATATCTCTGGCCATCAGGCCAATGGCGGTACGCAGACTTTGTTGGGCGTTCGCAGCTACATTCTGAGTGGTAAAATTTTTGCTGGTGATGGTGAACACCTGATAAATAGCCAGTAAAATAACCATCGAAATTCCCATGGCCATGATAAGCTCAACCAATGAGAATCCGGCTTTCGAATCCCGATAAATCGTATGGTGCCCGCAGAAACGCGACCTGCGACCCATTGCCGGCGCGTTCACCTTATGCTGCTTCGGATTCAATCTTTTTGCTACCCCCCTGTGGTCGTGCCTGCCTGATATTTTGGCATCAGCGCTCTGAGCCCATTTGTCCGGGTACAACGGTGTTCACGTGCTATTGAACGTCAATATTTCCCAGACGGTTAATCGTCAATTGGCGGTTATTGGCGCCCTGTACGAGCGATATGGTTTCCGGCGTGACAATATCAACCGGAATACCACGGCTGTTGAAGCGGGTCTTATCGCTGACCGTCGGAAAACTGAGACTGCCGGTATCAATTCGCACGCCGGGCGGCAAAACACGCTCGAGTAAAAGCTCCTCCCCGGCTTCCCGATTCCAGTTGGGCGGACCGCCGCCGCCATCGCCGCTGTCTACAAAAAGTATGTAATTACTGGTTTCAAAATCAACCACTACGGTCCTATTTGCCCGAATAGCCTGGGTTTTGGCCATTTCGAGATCCGTAGCCAGATTGGAGGCCGCACCGCTCAGTTGCGCCTTCTGGCGCCACTGCATGTACGGCGGCAATGTTAGCGCTGCCATGATGGCGATGATGGCAAGTGCCACTGCCAGTTCAAATGCAGTTAGTCCGGATTCTTTGTGTTGCAATGCGATACTCCCTTCCATGGCTGCGCATTCTTGTTTCAAAACTTGTGCCATGTTGATTTCGTCTACTGTAAGGACAATCCGCCATACGGTATTTTAATATATAAGTTACTGAATTATTTTATTAAACGAAAGAAAATGAAAAAAACAAAAATCTGCAAATTTTGGGGGCGCGACCATCTTTGACGAAGCGCTGGGAGGTGGTGAGCAGCAGGTCCTTGCCGGCAACATCTGGAAAAATCCGGGGCGTGATTCTGGTAGGAAATGGATTAAATCATAAAGCGATTATTTTCAATAGGTTAATCCTTGACTGATCTGATTAGGCGGCCGATTCCAAGCAGTTCCCAAGCGCAAAAGTTCCCGCAATCAACGGACAAATCATTATTAAATTACTTTATAACTATTAATTCATTTAATATTTCAGGGCTTTTTGCGTATGGTGGCGTCATTCGCCTATCTTTGTCGACATTCGGAGCCGATGTTGTGCCGTAAGCGAAACAATACAAAATTTATATTGATTTCAATATATTATAGTTATATTGGCAATTCAATCAACCCGGGCTAACATCTGCTTGATCACCGGCAAGACAAGATTGTAGTCGATCATACGAATTTGAATTTCAATTTTGAAATTAAAAAACTTTAATGGGAAGGATTTAAGGGTAATGGCCGTCCTAACCGGAGCGGACATAATCAACGGCATTTTGCAGCATACGGATGCCGACTGTGGGGCCGTCTGCTAATGATCGGCCCTGCCGCCGGGACGCTTCGCGGGTACGAGTCCAATCCGGATGATTGGTCCAGTGGTGATAGGCTTCGGGATGGGGCATCAGGCCAAAAATTCGTCCGGTCGGGTCACAGATACCGGCAATGTCGTGCAAGGATCCATTCGGATTATACGGAAAGCAGCCATCGGCCAAATGCCCGTCCGGCCGGGCATATTGAAGAGCGATCTGGTTATCTGCCAGTAGCCTTGCAAGGGTGTCTTCGTCGGCATAAAACTTACCCTCACCGTGGCGGACCGGAAACTCCGCGGCATCGATCCCGCGGGTGAACACACAGGGCGAAGCTGGATTGGTCTTTAGAAAGACCCACTGATCCCTGAAATTGCCACAATCATTGAAGGTCAATGCAATGGAGCGCCGGGTATAGTCCTGGTCGAATCCGGGCAGCAGACCAAAATTCACCAGCGCCTGAAATCCATTACAAATACCCAGAATCAGGTTTCCGCGATCAACAAAATCAAGAATGCGTTGACCAATGTTGGTTTTGAGCCGCACAGCCTGCACGACACCAGCGCCATGATCGTCGGCCCAGCTGAATCCGCCGATAAAGACCATAATCTGATAGCCTTCTAGACGGGCCTCACCGTTAATCAGCGAATTTATATGCACCAACTGCGTTTTGGCACCGGCCAGCGCAAAGGCATGGGCGGTCTCATTGTCACAGTTCAATCCGTAACCGGATAGGATCAGCACTTTAACGTCACGCATAGTTTGGCTCCATTCAAAAGCATCGGGCAGAGAGCATAGGGCATAGAGTTGCTGAGTGCGAAAAAAGCAGATGGCGCTTGCTTACGCTATGCGCCATGCCCTATGCGCTTTGCCTAAATAAGGTCTCCAAACGGTTTTTTCCAGGCTGCTTTCAGAGCGCTCACAGCAACTGAAATGATGGGTTTTTGGCCAAGACCGTTGATTTCAAATTGCGGTGAAGCAGTGACCGATCCGATGCAGGCACAGGTTGTGGGCTCGAACAGTTTTTCAAAATCCTGGCGCTTGCTCGGATCGATGGTAACGATAAAACGACCGGCAGACTCTGAAAACAATAGCGCCGCATCATTATTTACGCTCGTTGCAGGCACCCGGTCCAAGCTAACCTGCATCCCTAAATGGCCGCCCATGGCCACCATCGCCAGGTGCACTCCCAGACCGCCCCGGTAGATACCGTGGGCTGAAGCGACCAACCCGCGGGAGATCGCCTGGCTTAAAGACCGATAAACCGGCCAAAAATTATCAGCCTGCACGCGGGGCACGTTCAGGCCAATTTCACCAAAGTGGGCATAATATTCCGAAGCACCGAGCTCGTTGCGGGTGATCCCCAGCACATAGATTAAGTCTTCCGGCATTTTGCTATCCATCGATACACAATTGCGGATGTCCTCAACGACTGAGATGGCTGAAAACTGGAGCGTTTCCGGTGCCGAGACCTTGTGCATTTCACCATAACGACCGGGCAAGTGGCCATCCACATACATACTGTCCTTGCCCGAGAGCAGCGGAATCGCGTATGCCTGGCACATATCCCGTAAAGCCCAGCAGGCGCGTACCAATTGAGCGGCCTTGAATTTAGCGTCCGGGTTGTCGACCGGGTGATACTGAATGCTGGGCCAGCAAAAATTATCCACTCCACCGATGTGATCCAGGTCCGCGCCCACGGCAATTAGCCGCCGGACCGCTTCATCGATGCAGCAGGTGGTCATGTGGTAGGCATCAATGGCTGAATAGGCCGGCAGTAAGGCTTGTGTGAAGGCCAGGCCCTTAGTAGACGACAGCACCGGCCGCGCTACGGCGGCATCGCTATTGACATCCCGCTCGGCGCCTACCAGCGGTTTGATAACGCTGGCGCCCTGAACTTCATGATCATACTGCCGGACAATCCATTCCGTCGAGCAAATGTTGGGCCGTGCCAGCATATCCAGCAGCAACATACCGTAATCCTGCGGCCTGTCGATCACCGGCTCAACCAATCCCCGCTGTTCCGGGGAAATCCAATCCGCCTCAAATTCCCACTGGGGAAAGCCGTGCTTGAGCAGATCCAGGTCAATATAGGCACAGGTTTTACCGTCGTATGAAATATGCAGTTTTCCGGAATCGGTGTAGCGCCCAATCACCGTGCTTTCCACTGCGTGTTTTTGGGAAAGCCGCATGAATTCATCCAGGTCTTCAGGACGAATGGCCACCGTCATGCGCTCCTGGGATTCGGAAACCCAAATCTCCCACTGATCAAGGCCCTCATATTTAAGGGGCACTTTCTCAAGAGTGATCTCACAGCCGTTAGAATAGCGCGCCGACTCACCGATCGAGGAGGACAGGCCCCCGCCGCCGTTGTCGGTGATAAACTGGATGAGTCCTTTATCGCGGGCTTCCAGCAAAAAATCATGCATCTTTTTCTGGGTGTAGGGGTCTCCAATCTGCACATGTCCAGCCGGTGTGTTTTCCGAAAAGGTTTCCGAGGCGGCGGTCACGCCGTGGATACCATCTTTGCCCACCCTGCCGCCACACATGATCACGCATTCACCAGGGGACGTCCGTTTCTGTTCGGCGGGTTCATCGTTGATGCGAGCGGGCATGATGCCCACCGCGGTGACAAATACCAGGCATTTACCCAGGTAGCCGGCATCAAATATAACCTGGCCGAAGGTGGTCGGGATGCCACTCTTGTTGCCGCCGTCCCGCACGCCTTCGATGACGCCGTCCAGCAGGCGCCGTGGATGCAGGTGGGGCTTCAAGTCACCCTGATAGTCTCGCGGTCCAACACAATACCCGTAACTTCCCATAACCAGGCGTGATCCCTTGCCGGTTCCCAGCGGATCGCGGTAAACGCCGACGATTCCGGTGATGGCACCACCATAGGCCTCCATGTTGGACGGCGAGTTATGCGTTTCACCGGTAATGACATAGTAGTGATTGTCATCGAAGCAACCGGCACCGGCATTGTCCCATAATACCGAAACCACCCAGGGCTTTTGTTCCTTGAGCGCCAGTGTAGGTGCCTCGATACAGCTCTTGAAAAGATTATCGACCCGTTCACTCTGGCCGGTTGTCAGGTCCCGATAATGAAACAATCCTTGAAAGGTATTATGGTTGCAATGGTCACTGCGTGCCTGGGAAATGTATTCCAGCTCAACGTCGGTCGGATCGGCAAGCCCCACGCCGGCACGATCTGCCTGTACGTTTTTATCCAAAAAATATGACCGAATGGTGGGAATATCGCTTGGATTTAAGGCCAGGTTGCGCTCAACGCTGATGCGGGCCAACGTTTCATCGCTATCGATGGGTACGGTCCCGACCGTTGGAATATGATCGAGCTGCACTTTGGGAATGATGATGCCGATGCCGTTTTCAGGATCCCAATTGGATTGGGGAATGATCTGCCATTGCTGAATAATATCGTTGGCCAATAATTCACCGGCAATTTTGTTCAACTCATCTTCAGCCAGATTGCTGCCTTGAATGCAATATCGTCTGGAGGTGTAAATGGCTGCATCGGCTGAAAACGTCAACCCCAACAGGTCTTCAATTGCTTCAACAGCCGTCGCGCCTGCATTATCACGCACCCCCGGTCGGTAACCAACCCAGATGGTCCAGTCAAATGGGACCGCCAGCGGTTCGAAGGAAGAGATTTGAGTAACCGGATTGGTGAAAATGTCGCTTTGGATCTGTTTGAGCTGCTGCGGATCCAAGTCGGCATCTATGGTTAGGATATGAACAGACCGCACCCGCGAAAGTTTTATTCCAAAGTAATCGAATGCTTTGCGGCGAATCCCTTGGCCCTCAGCATCGAGCAGGTACTCCTTCAAGGCAATTTCGAGTCTAGCTGGCATAATTTTTTTAATCCTGGAGCCAAAAAGGTTAACAGGTTATCAGATCTTTATATTCGCCAAAGGTTAAATAGAACGGTTATTTTGTGTTTTGTGTTTAGTGTTTAGTATACCGCAAATGAGATGCGATACGATTGTTAGAAGACGAAACACCAGACACTAAACACCAAACACTAAATACCAAAAACTAAACACCAAACACTCAATAC
>JASFIV010000212.1:0-8260 GCA_050122475.1 Desulfobacterales bacterium
CGACCGACGACAAATTTCGTAGAGCTCGGGTCGATGCCTCCAGCGGGTCTCAATGCAGTTAACATCGACGCCTCTATCGAACTACCTGCTTTGAGCTCGCATTTCAGCACCAAACTGCGTCGTGAAACCTGACGCGTATCCTGCTCCCCGGGTGCGGGCACCTTGCGCCCATCGCCGAATGCGCTCTCCAAAGACCGAATGCCCTTTACGAGAGCCATCAACTCATTTGGCTCCAAGGACGCTTTGTGATCCGGTCCGGGAAGATTCCGGTCAACTGTAAAATGTTTTTCAATAACACAAGCGCCCAGAGCAACAGCGCCCAGAGAGATTTCAATCCCGTGGGTATGATCGGAAAAACCCACCGGAACCTGAAACGCGGTCTCCAGCGTCTTGATCGCCTTAAGGTTTACATCTGCCGGATCTGCAGGGTAACTGGATACGCAATGCAGCAAGATGAGTTGATCGCAGCCTGCAGCCTGCAGTACTCTGACAGCCTGATCGATTTCACTTAAATAAGACATTCCCGTGGAAAGAATAACCGGCTTTGCTTTGCGGGCAATGACCTGTAAAAACGGCCAGTTTGTGATCTCCCCCGAACCAATCTTAAAAGCCGGCATTCCGATTTCATCCAACAGCTCCACGCTTTTATCATCAAACGGTGTTGATAAAAAGAGAATATCGCACTTGCGGCAATAGTCCACAATTGTGTAGTGTGCTTCAGGCGTCAGCTCAAGCCGTCTTAACATCTCCAGTTGAGACTCAGCAGAGCCGGTTGCCTGTTGCTGATATTCCGCTTTGCGGGCGGATGCGTTACTTACCCGATCCGCCGTAAAAGTTTGGAACTTGACAGCATCGGCTCCGGCCTCGATAGCGACATCAATGAGCGCCTTGCATGTCTCCAGATCTCCATTGTGGTTTACGCCGGCTTCCGCAATAATAAAACACGGCTGCCCCGGGCCTATTTTACGATCAGCAATGTTGATTTCACTCACCAAAGCGCTCTTCTCCCCGTCAGTGTTGTTTGCGCTCAATAGATGCCGTAACCGTTGCCGGTAGTTGCTGTGCAGTCTTTTTTTGTCATATGGTTGAACTTAAAAAAATGGTTCCAGGAGTCCAAAAACAACTTGCCTGGCCCAATGAATGCGCTACTGCTGCTCCATCAAAAATTCTGCAAATTTGAAATCCAACGCTGTATCGATATCGACCGCACGTTCTGCGGGTACCACAACAGCCTTTACTTTGCCTTCAAACATCGAATTCGCTTTGAATACGAATTCCGGACGCAGGGCATATGCGATTGGAATGATCTCAAATACCGGGGGTGCGTCCTGCCGACGCTCAATTGTTCGGTCTGATGAAAAAACCAAACTGGCAAAACCGGCCTTATCCAAAGATACCATATTAAAATAAGGATTTCGACCTGACGGTTTTACACTTATCACAAGATCCGCATTACTGGCCAGCAGCTCCTCGATACATCGGTCAACGTCCGCCACCGTCCGTAAAGGAGCTGTCGCCGGAATCGATACGAAGACATCCATTCGAGGTGCATCGGCATAGTCCTTCAGTATCTGAATGGCATGACGCCAGGCCAACCACTCGGGAGAATCGTCCTCAGCGAGCTCTGCCGGTCGCATGAACGGCACCTCAGCGCCAAATTCTTTGGATATGGCTGCAATTTCTGGGTCATCCGTTGAGACAATAACCCGGCTGATTAAGTTGCTGGCCAAGGCGGTTTCAATCGCATAGGCGATCAGTGGCTTGCCATGCAGGAGCCGAATGTTTTTGCGCGGTAAACCTTTAGAACCACCGCGCGCAAAAATGGCGCCGACAACAAATGGCTTTATCATTTCAATTTCCTTTTATCCGGTAAAACGCCTTGAGCACAGGGCGTTGATTCGATTCACCCGAAACGGGCAATTCACGACCCGGGCATCAACAGCCGAGCGGTTGCGGCCGGATGGCTCAGAGGCTGATTCGAAAGAACTTATTCGTTATCTGTTCGATTATCAATTCCTCGCGATGGTTTAAAATATTTTGAAATCGCGACACGCGCGCACGCATATCTTCCATCGATACTTCTGGATAGCGATGGCGCTGAAACTCCGGTCGATTATGGGAACCGGGGCGTGCGTCCTTATAGCGCTTGATCAAAGTTCGCACCGCATATAAAGACCTGCCGACTGAGCGCGCAACAAGACCGGGTTTCGGCAGCGCCTGCCGTCCGTTAACGATTGCTTCCAGCACATCAACCATGCGCTCACAGGCCAGTGGCCCGTCCTGCGCCGCCAGATAATGCGCGATGAGTTGCTGGCGTTCTGCGTCAACAGTTGGGCCCAGTTCGCCGTTCAGTATCTGTTTCAGACTGGCTTTCAGTTCCTCGATGCTATGGCAGGTATGGCTGACCAGGTTGGGCAGCCGGTAAAACCCGAAATCGTAGGTTTCGTTAATCGAGGCCCGATAGGTCAGGGCCGGAACCCGCATCACATAAGCCTCAACGCCGGTGGTGCAGCTATTGTGAATAAGCGCCCGGGTGGCCAAAAGCCAGGGCACCACATTCCCTTCGTTGGTGACTTTGACCCGGCTGCAGCCCGCGGCAATATCATGATAAATCTGCTGGCTTTCGGTGGGATGGGGACGGACAATGATATGATAATCCGGAAAGGCCTTATCCAGTTCAGGAATCATGTGTTGAAAATCTTTAAAAATGGCCTGCTTGTGATCCCGCAGCCCTTCAGCGTATGTGCGGGTCATTCCCTTGGCGGCCCGTCCAAAATTGGGAACGTCACCAGGCTTTTCAACCGGTTGAAACAGATTCTGAACCGGTGTAAACGCGTTGACATGATTAAAATTGGTGTTGACCAGAATAAAATCGCCATATGTGTTTTTAATCGCTTGCACATCGCTGTCATAGTAAGAATGCAATTCCGGTCGCAAAAGATCGTTGCGCGGATTACCGGTAACATCGATAACAGCATCTTTGGGAAAATGGGGATAGCGGCGCCACAGTTCGGCATTATCCTCACCCCAGGCAAAAAAATGAGAAACATACGCCATGGCTGCCGGAGACAGGCGACGCGAGTAATAGATGTCATCCGGCAAATGGACCAGCGCCTCTTCATCCCAGGCCACAATTTCGTGACCCAGATGGCGCATGATTCGAAACATCATGTCGCTGGCACCGGTGATGCTCTTTGACAGATATATCCCTCTGGGAAAAGAGGTAATCTCAAAATGGAACTCCCGCCGGGATCCGATATAGGACGGAAATCCGCGCCGCGCAGCAATGCAGGCCAGTAACAGCTTGGGGTCCAGCTCCCGCACCTGGTTTTCAACCGGTATGAGTAACGGAATCCTTTCGTTTGTCATTTTCATAGTCGAGTTCTTTTTGGGCCTGAACCGTCAAGTTAGTTGTCCGTTGTCAGTTGGTGGTAGTTAAAAAAAGTTGATCCCAATGTAATTTGTCTTAATCAATCCGGATTTGCAACAGAACACTGACAACAATCAGTGGACACCCCAAAAAGTGGTTTCAAAACCCCATCTAAGGCCCAATGGCTGCGTTGCACGTCTCCGATAAATGCTCACATACCCATATGTATGCTGCGCTTTCCCGATCGACCTGATGCCTTGCCCTCGGACCTGATCTGAGATTTTGAAACCACTTCTAATAAAGCGTTTTTGGTTGATTCGGTTTTTATGGACTGATTTGAAATATCACATTCGAAATCTGCTCAACCTTCAAATTTTGATTATTACCGAGTAATTGTTGAAATTGCAACAACTTAGCTTCAAGCGCACCTTGCGAAATCCCCGGATAACGGTGCCGTTGAAATTCAGGGCGATTGTGGGACCCCGGCAGTCGTGATTTTATCCCTTTGGCCAGATGCAGCCCCCGGGTAAGTGCCCAGCGTACCGCCCGCTTTTGGGGCGGCACTTGCCCGGCTGTTTCTATTTTGTCCGATATCGTTTTTATGACCTCGATCATCCGTTCGCAGGCCAGCGGCCCGTCCTGAGCTGCCAAGTACTGTTTAATCAGCTCACGGCGATCATCGCCGTCGGCTGCTCCGACTTCTCCAGCCAGCACCTTCCTCAGAAGATCGATGAGCTGCTTAACATCAAAACATTGATGGCTCATTTTGTTGGGCAATACGTAAAATCCGTAATCATATTCCTCATTGACCACCGCGCGATAGGAGATGGCAGGAACACCCATCATGTAGGCTTCCACACCCGTTGTACAGCCATTATGAATGACAGCTTTTGTCGCCATCAGCCAGGGAACCACATTACCCTCGTTGGTGACAGACACGCGCTTGCATCCCGACGCAATGTCGTTGTAGACATCATGCTTTTCAGTTGGATGCGGCCGCACGACGATGTGGGTACCGGGAAGGGCTTTTTCCAGTTGGGGAATCAGTTGCTGAAAACGCTCGAAGACCGCCTGTTTGTGATCCCGCAAGCCTTCAGCGTATTTACGGCTCATTCCGCGAGCGGCCCGGCCGAATACCGGTTTTTCCCCGGAACGCTTTACCGGCTTAAATAAATTCATATCCGGACCATAGGCGTTGACGTGGTTAAAATTGGTATTGATCAAAATAAAATTGCCATATTTTTGACGCAGCTGTTCGACCTCGTCCTGGTAGAAAAATTGCAGTTCACGACGCAGCATATCGCTGCGGGGATTTCCGGTAATGTGGATCGGTGTGCTATCCGGCAAATCCGGATATTGACGCCACAATTTCTCGTTGTCCGCTCCCCAGGCAAACAGATGCGAGACGTAGCGGATGGCCCTGGGATCCAGGCGACGCGAAAAATACGTTTCCGGCGGCAGATGAACGAGGGCTTCTTCATCCCAGGATACGATTTCATGGCCGAATTGTTTGGCCACCCGGAAAAACAGCAAGCTGCGAATCGTCATGCTTTTGGAAAGATATATGCTGCAAGGGAATGCATCGATGTTAAACTCCATTTCCCGCCTGGAGCCGATCACCGAAGAAAAACCGCGCTCGGCCGCCACGCAAGCCAATAAAAGCTTGGGATCGAGCTCGCGCACCTGGTTTTCAACGGGAATTAATAGCAACGGCATTTTAGCTGACATATCGCAGAGAACCTCCGGCTATGCATCATCCTCTATCAAATAGGGGCTTTTGGATATATTCGGTAAACAGGCGTCGCCATTTTTAACCAGATGCTCGGCCAGGCGCCAGTCATAAGAAGAGTTGACGTCAAAACCCTCGTGCGCTTCTGTAAAAAACGGCATGACGACATTGCCGGCAATGGTCCCACCTTCGAAAACGATTCGGGACCAGGCAATTTCGAGGCTGGCATTTTGGACGTACACTTCAGGCAATGACGGATACTGGCTGCTGTGCCAGGGCTGCTCCGGCGGGCCCATCGGTAGCAGCGGCATCATCCGTTTACCGCGGACGATCCACATCTTGCCGGGGTGCTGCTGACAGCGTTCGACCGCGCGCAGTGAATCGACACCATCTTCAGCCAGAAAGGCCTTCCAGGCGCGTTGAATGGTTTGCGGCAGTCGAAACGGGCTGGTGGGCCTCAGAATACTAAAGCAATCGTATTGGCGGCCCTTTTTGCGGAGCGCTTCTAACGTATAGGCGATCCATTCGATATCCGGGGAAACATCTCCGGCCAGCTCATGCGGCCGCATAAACGGTACTTCGGCTCCATAATAACGGGCAATTTCGGCATAGCGCTCTGAATCGGTGGAGACGATGACATCTGCGAAAACCCCGCTTTCAAGCGCCGCAGCAATGGTGTACGCCATTAGCGGATGCCCGGCCAGGGGTTGGATATTTTTGTCCGGCACGCGCTTGGAACCTGACCGTGCCGGAATCAAACCGACGATGGAGAGCTTTTTTTCAGTCATCATAAATTCTCAAATTAAAACACGAAAGCACGAAAGGCCGAAAACACAAAAGAGACAAAATATCGATTTTCGTGCTTTCTTTTATTCCGTATTTCCGTGATTATTTTTTAGGTCTTGTTGCTATAAATTCAAACTCTGCACGCTCTTCTATCGCTTGCTAACATCGCAACAGTTTTGCCTCCGACGAAAGCCCACAAATGCTTCAACAGTTCAACCCGATAACCAATAACGAATAACAAATGACTTTCATGCCAATAACAAATAACAAATAACGAATAACTATTTTTCTATCTTCTATCCTCTAGCCTCTGTCTTCTGTCTTCTGTCCTCTGACCTCTGACATCTGTCCTCTGTCTTCTGACCTCTGACCTCCGACCTCTGTCCTCTGACCTCTGTCTTCTGTCCTCTGTCTTCTGACCTCTGACCTCTGTCCTCTGACATCTGTCTTTTTACCACGCCGTAAACCCGCCGTCGACGACGAGCTCAATTCCGGTCACATAAGACGAGGCTGAAGAGGCTAAAAACAGCAACGGCCCCCGTAAATCTGCATCCTCAGCCATTCTGCCCAGGGGGACGCGCTCACAGAACTTGCGTTTAAATTCCGCATCCTGTCCGCCCAGCACACCGCCGGGCGACAAAGCATTAACCCGCACCCCGCAGGGTGCCCACAATGTCGCCAGATAGCGCGTCATGTTTACAACGGCAGCTTTGGACGCACCATAGGCAGGCGGTTTGAGAAAAGGCGGATTGCATTCGATATGATCGTAAAAACGCGAATCCGGTGCTACGCTGGCATAAAGCGATCCGATATTAATGACCGATCCCCGCCCGGCTTTTACCATCCGGCGCCCAAAAACCTGGGTGACCAGAAAAAGGCCCAGGGCATTCACTTCAAATACTTCACGATTTAATTCGAATGGGATATCTTCCAGACAGCACCCCTGCTCCGGCTGGCCGGGTGGCTGATCAATACCGGCATTGTTTACCAAAATGGAGGGCACACCGAAAGTGTCCAGACACAGCTGGGATGCGGCCTCCAAAGCCTTGCGCTCTCTAACGTCTGCCGGAGCAAACTTCAGGCGCTCCTGGTCATATTGCCTCTGCAATTGCTTAAATGCTTTTGAAATCTGGGCTTCGGGGTGATCCAGCGCAAAAACACGTGCACCGGCTGCTAAAAGCGTATCGATCCAGATTGGGCCTAACTTGCCCAGAGCGCCGGTAACAACAGCGACTTCCTTGTTTAAGCTAAATAAATCCTTCAAGATGCTGCTGCCTCCGGCCATTCCTTGGCGCCATTTAGAACATCGAAAGTGATGTCGTCGTCTTCAGATAGAGGCTGTATCGTAACCCGCCCGATCACTTTTTCCATCTCATAGGGCGGTAATCCATCACCGGGAGATTTCAAGGCCAGATCTTCGCGCCGCAGCGTGTAACCCTTTGGCAAATCACGGGCGGCTACAATCTTTTTGCCCATTTTGATGATGGGTTTCACTTCGCTGTCATAAGTCCGCTTGACCCCATCACCCATCGCCACTCGAGTGCGCTGTAAATCACGAACCATCTTTTTAAAACCAATGGGTTCCAGCGAAAAGGCGTGATCCGTACCTTTCCAGGTGTGGTTGAGAGTAAAATGCTTTTCAACGACGCGTCCGCCCAGCATGTAAGCCGCCACTGCCATGGCAATGCCGTTGTCATGCGATGACAACCCAACAACCGTATCCGGAAAACGTTCCCGAAAGCTGGTAATGACGCGTAAATTCAATTCCTCAAATTCAGCCGGATATCCAGCCGTGCATTGCAGCAAGGCCAGTTGTTGATTGATCGGCATAATGGCATCGTAAGCCCGGTTGACATCTTCCATGGTTCCACCGCCGGTACTGACGATCATGGGCTTTTGAATTTCGGCAATGTACTTGAGCAGCGGGATGTTCTTCAAATCACCGGAGGCAATCTTATAGGCCGGCATATCCAGTTTTGCTAAAAAGTCAGCGCTCGAAAAATCAAAAGCCGTGGAAAAAAAGGTAACGCCGATCTCTTCAGCGTAATCTTTCAATTCCTTGTATTCGTACCATCCAAATTCGAGCGCTTCGCGATGTTCGCCGTAAGTTGCCCCGTAGCTGTTGATATTTTCGTAGGGTTTGTCGTAGCCCTCTTTGGTGTACAAAGCGCGATTATCCCGTTTCTGCAACTTGACCGCATCGGCCCCGCATTCTTTGGCGACGCGAAACATTTCTTTAGCGGTTTCGAGTTTGCCCTGGTGGTTGTGCCCGATTTCGGCAATCACCCAACAGTCGCCGTCATCTTGAATTGACTTCCCGGCTATGGTTAGTTCTCTCATCTTCCTCCCTCCAATCATTCAATTCGCTTAAAAGC
>JASFIV010000213.1:0-8258 GCA_050122475.1 Desulfobacterales bacterium
AAGACCTTCTGGGTCAGGTCTTTGACAGAAAATTTATCAGTTTGACCGATGCCCTCGATAATAAATTTCTGGTTTGCAGCCGTTGCCCTTGCCGAGGGTATTTCAAATAATGGCCAGCGGGCTGCACCGGCAAGTGTGATACACCCGGACCATTTCAAAAGCCTGCGAATGGATTCTCTGCGCGTGATCGGTTGATCAAATTTCATGGATTTCACCTCTTTCCTCAGGCGTTTTAAACCTGGATCGGGATGATTTGACGAGTGCGATAAACCTTTTAAATCCCCTTATTTTTACCACAAAAGCGGCGACCAGACGACAGACCACCGCATGTTTTTCCTTCAATTGGAATTATAGCAACAACTCGTGATCCCAGCCGGAATGCTTAATTTGAATTTGCTCCATCCGGCTCGTCCCCAATCCATAGACTTTATCTGCGGCTTCCACACAAATCGGGGGGGGCGAAAGGGGCCAGGATTCACCTCGGATAGCTTTCCTTTTTTCGGTAATAATTTTTAAACAAACCGTTTCGACGGCAACCGGGTCGGTCCCAGCGATGAATCCATTGTAATTCCACTGGTATCTTGGATCAGGCTGTGGCCCCTTGTCGCAGAGCGGATAAAGAGAATCCACCAGAACCAGTTTTGTCTTGCCTTTGACAAATGGAAGGTTCCAGATTTCCCCTAACTTGGCGCTATTGCTTTGATGATAACTGCTGGGGCTGCCGGAATACATGATGTAGTTTTTTAGAACCGTGCCGATCCCGGTCAACCAGTGTGCTTTCAGTCCCGGAATCGCAATTAAAGCATCACATTTTTTCGCATTCCGCGGGCCCTGTGCATCTCGAATCCCGTCTTCGGGGATTCCGGCGTCCATCAACGATTTTTTGACGACATCCACGACTTCATCATGGGTTGGATTCAGATGATCAGTGGGCACCAGGCCAATCACATCGTTTGGTTTGACAAGGCTTAACCAGGCATCCTTTGTATTCTTCTGGCCGGTAACCCGGGTCAATGTCTCGACCAGCATTTTCTCCAGGACAGTGATGTCTATGTTTTTTGCAGAATCCATGGCCTTTTGGTCGCGTACGACCGTCACTAAACTCGTAGCTGTTGCCTTGGCTTCTGCCTTGGGCCACTGAAGACCGAAAACAGACGCTCCGAGGGTTATACTGACGGTTCCCCGGATAAAATCTCGTCTGGTTAAGACAGGCATTTTATCTTTCATGATCCCCCTCCTTTTTTCAGTAAATTGGATTCGTTTTTCTGAAGGATTGCCCGGGCCGATTCCGGGTCCGGACTTTCAAACACGATCGCAATATGTTTGCCGATCAGTTTATATGCCAGCCAGCCGTCCTCCAGCTTAAAAAGACTCGGGCTGTCAGCGGCTGTTTCCGCCGTTATTTCTTTCTTATCGCCGGGCAGATAGGCATCATGAAAACGGTTCAGGGCCTGGCGCGCACGTTCAGGATTTTCATATTGCACCAGCAGAAACTGGCTGCGTTTCGGATCTCCCGGGCCGGGAATGAATTCATAGGGCGCACTAACGGCTTCTGCTGAGAGATCCAGATCGAGAATATTTTCATGACTGAGGTAATAAATTGAATTTAGCACCAGATGGGAACGAAAAAAGCTCAGTCTGTCAACCCGTAATTTCCAAACAGCGTCAATCTCCAGGGGGAGTAATTTTACGAGTGCCGGCTCCGGTGGATATTGAGTGCCGGCAGCTATTGCCTTACCGAGCGCGAGGACCGCTTCCTTTGATGCCGGCGTTTCACGTTCGGCCATAATTCGAGCATAAATACCATCTGACCACATCCGCAACAGGCCGCCACCATAAAGCGCCCGGGTGGATGCCGTAAAATATTGGTTTGATATCGCTGCAGGGGTGCCGTCAAAAGATACCGGCGCACCGCCCCAATCCAGGGATAGCAAGCCAAACGCATCATCGGGGCTTTCCATAAAATACAATTCCACCAGAATATTACCCTGGTCAGCAGAGGTATAATCAAAGACCTCAAGATGACGGAATCGATAGCCCAGATAGAGCTCACCGGCGCCATTCATGTATTTGAAAATGTTATTTGAGTTAATAATTCGAGGCGATTCAAGTCTATTCCAAACGCCAACAGTTTTGGGAAAATTGGGTTTGTCCGCATTCATTTTGCCTGATGCTCCCCTACAGATGACGATCGTCATCGTGATTGTTAGAAGGACGAAAGTTATTTTCAGAGAAAATTTCATTATGGGCACCATTGATATTGTAGGATTTCAGCTGTCCGGCTTGGAAACAGCCCGAATTGCCGCTTGAATTCCCGGCTGAACTGCAATGCGTTATTGTAGCCTACCTTTTAAGCCGCTTCACTGGCGCTCAGACTGTTACTAACGATCAGCAAGCGTGCCTGGCGAAGCCGATTTTTTTTGAGGTACTCAATTGGCGGTTGCCCAACAATCTTCTCAAAGACATGATGCAGGGTTGAATTGCCCATACCGAGAATTCTGGCAATGGATAAAATTTCAAAACCCTTTTTATCTATTTTGTCAACCATAATAACCCAAAATAAGCTGATTCCTGTGGTGTTCAAGTCAAGTAAATGTTTATGTCCGTAGCAGATTTCAGCATCTAATGTAACAAATATCGACTTACCTAAAATTGGAGATGTCGTGCCTAATTACAAAATTCAATGTGTCCTTCAAATCGTTAGATTGCCAATCGTAATATGGTGTGCTCATAATATTCGGTTAGTGGTTTTATGGTAGGTACTTTGAGGTATGTCTTATCGCCGGTATGTAATTCATTTTTGATTATTTAAGATATATGCGTGCGTTTTTATAGATATGTGATCTGCTCAAGCCCTTTGCGCCGCCTGAGGGCTTCCAGCAGGCCGACGGTCCCGGTCATCATATTGTCACCCCAGGGCGCGCCGAATTCGATCGGCAGCTGCGAGCCGCTGAGCATCTTGCGTTTGGGGCCCGTGGCCACAATGGTTTCAACGGCACTGAAACCCACCGCCTGACGCAGGAAAGCGCCATGGCCACCTTCGGCCAGAATCTGCTCGTGACTCAACTTTCCATCCGCCAGATCACGCAGCAGTTGTTCCAAGCGTTCAAGTGTAATGTCCTGGGTATGGTATTCAAAAAATCCCGCAAGTTCATCACCGGCCATGGCAGCGCCGACCGTATGGGAGGTGGCGATATCCAGAACCAAAAACCGCTTTTTGTTGCGGCAGCGACCATCCAGCGATGCCCCAAGAATGGCCGCCATGCCGCTGTCCATGACAAAGATTTCAGCAGCCGGCAATTGTTGCGCACTGCTGGCAATTGATTTTAAGCGATTCATATTGTCGGGCACCTGATCGGAATGATACAACAGCGTATGCGGATAGGGTTTTTCGTTCAGGCTGGCTGCAAACATATTGTGGCGAAAGTCCAGATGCGATATGCCCGGCTCCGGCACGCCATGGTCCTGGGCGCAGATGGCGACCGCATCAAAGGCATAAGGAACGCCGAAGCTCTTTACGATCTGCTCGACTCGTTGCGGTTCGAGATCGCTCAAAGCGATGAGCGTATGATCAGGATTGTCACGCATTTGGTCGGCCCGGTCGTCTGCGACGACTTTTATGCCCCAGGATTTTACTTTTTGCACATCGTGATTGAGGGTCGCCGAAGCCGATAGCGACATCACCACCTCAGCCTCCCGGGCTCGCTCCATGAGAAGGCGGGTAATCGGACCGCCCCCCATCTCATTGCCCACCACCAGAAGATTTCCGGAAACAGATGCTGCTTTTTCAGCCAGATAGCGCACCGGTGATTTGACCACTGCTTTATAATGCAAATCCGTGCGGGTATCATAAACCAGAATATCCATGGTTCCGGCACCGATATCGATCATCAAAAAACGGCTCATCTTTTAACTGCTCCAGTGCCCATGCTATGTCATAAGCGTGTTTTAATAAATTGAGGGGCTGGGGCGTTTTTCCCAATGATTCATTTCACGGTTCTGTAGAAAGCTCCCAGGCCCTTATATTTTTTATCATTTTTTAATCCGACTCATTAAAAAAATAGCAGCTATTGCCATCACAACACTAATCACAAATGAGTGATTGTAAATTCCGGTTGAATCCCGCAAGGCTCCGGTTATCCAATGGGTCAGGATCGCACCGGCGCCATAAAAAGGCGTCCAGGCGCCGATCACCGTGCCCATGGATCCCTTCGGAAAATAATCGCCGGCACAGGCGCCATAAATCGGAAAGGTTACGCCGTAGAAAATCGCCAGAATCCCAATACAGACGCACAGCATGATCCAGGAATTTGCAAAAATTAATATTCCGGCCAGGGCGGCGGCAATAACCGTATTGGAAATCAGGATGGTCTTTTTGCGGCCGAGGACATCTGATAGCGGCATCACCGTTAATACACCAACCACCTGGCCGATGCCGTGGATGGTCGCCAGCAAACTGGCTTTTTCAAGCGGCAGGCCAAGCTGGTTTTTAGCATAGTCGACCATAAAAGTTGTTATTCCGTAAAGGCTATAGGCTATGGCAAAATAAGAAAGACCGATCAACCAGAATCGATTGTTACTGAATAACTGGCGCAATGACATTTTATGATCGGCGTCCGCCGGGGATGCGACCGTGCCCGGGTCGTCTGATTTTTGTCCCCAGGGCACCAACTCCATGTTTTGCGGGTCGCTTCTGAGAAAGACCCCATTGACGATCGCCATACCCAGGGCCATGGCACCCAGGATAAACCAGGCGTAATGCCAGCTTAACGATGCAACGATTAGCGGAACAACAATTCCCATGGTCGCAAACCCTAAACCATAGCCGGCGGACAGAACACCCAGTGCCAGACCTCGACGATGAGACACAAACCAGCGCTGCACCAGCGTGATCACCGGAGCCCATAAACCGGTGGCCCCCAAACCGGCCAGACCGAAGAAAAAGCTGGCTGACCAGAGCGATCTGACCGTCCCCATCAGAACAACACTAATGCCGAGTACCAGGAGGCAAACGCTGATCACGCGCCGTGCGCCGAGTCGATCCGTCAAATATCCGGTCAGCGGTGCAATGGCGATATAGGTGAACAAATATGCGTTATAGATGGTGCCCGCATCGGCTCTGCCAAGATCCAGTGTCCGGATCATCTCCGGCAACACGATACCATAGCCCAGCCGCACGGAATAGTTGACGAACAGATTAACAAAAGAGATCCCTAATATTACCCAGGCCCAATGTATGGCAGAATCTTTCTTCACCAACGCTTCCTTTTTTTTGGATTCTCCGATTCGTTTTTTATTGAGATTATCCCTGCGACCGATCGCAACTGTGCTGATAAAAATGTTTTCGGAAGACACCTATTTTTTTTGACATGCCAATAAAACGTGTGCCATAGAAAGGTGCACGCACCATTTCTGGAAACCTTAACTTAAATGAGCAAAGAGGCCAACATGAATTTAAAGGGTCTTTCCGGCGGCCAGTATCAACCGCTGTCACCGCAGCAGATCGACACCATCCACGCTGCTTCCCTGAACATTTTAGAATCGATCGGCATCACCTATGAACCCGGATTGGAGGCGACCTTTGCCATGCTCGAAGATGCGGGCGCAACCGTCGATTCCAAGCGCAGCCGCATCACCTTTCCACCGGAACTAGTTGAGGCGCAGGCCGCCAGAGCGCCCGAGCAGGTTATCCTTTACAGCCGCGATGGAATGAACGATCTGGACCTCAGCCAGCACCGCGTTTATCTGGGAACCGGTGGGGCGGCCATTAACATTCTGGATCTTGAAAACGGGCAGGTGCGCCCATCCACCCTAAACGATATATACCAGATCGGTCGGCTCGTGGATGCGCTCGACCATATCCACTTTTTTTTGCGGCCGTGCATTCCAACAGATATCGCGCAAACAGCCTATGACGTCAATGTCTTTTATGCCTGCCTGAAGGCCACCGCCAAACACGTCATGGCCGGTGTTAACGATGTAGAAGGATTGCATAAGGTACTGGACCTGGCGGCGATGATTGCCGACGAGCCGGAAAAGCTAAAAACTGAACCGTTTATTTCCATCATCGCTTCTTTTGCCATCAGCCCCTTGAAGCTGTGCACCCAATCCACGCTGATCATGCTGGAATGCGTGCGCAATCAAATTCCGGTTGCCCTGTCCAGCGCACCGATGGCCGGCTCAACCTCGCCGCTGACCATGGCGGGCACCCTGGCACAACTGCATGCCGAACAGCTGGCAGGGATCACCATCTGTCAGCTGACCCGGCCGGAAGCGCCGATTCTCTACGGCGGCATTCCGGGCATGGCCAATCTGCGAACCGCGGGATATCTGGGCGGAGCGGTCGAATGCGGCATGATGAACGCCGCCATTCACCAGCTGGCACAGTATATCGGGGTACCGAATTACAATTCATCGGGGCTTACGGATGCCAAAATACCCGATGCCCAGGCCGGCTGGGAAAAAGCCATGACCACCGTGCTGGCGGCCATGGGCGGTTCCAATTTCATTCATCACGCTGCCGGTATGCTGGAATCCATGCTGACCGTCGCCTATGAGCAGTATGTGATCGATGATGAAATCATCGGCATGAGTTGTAAAGTGTTGAAAGGCATTACAGTGGACCCGGCGCACCTGGCGCTGGAAGTGATCGATAGCGTCGGGCCCGGTGGTAATTTTATCACCGCGCCACATACGATGGATCATTTGTACTCCGAATATTTTCGTGGGAGTGCGGTCACCGATCAAAAAGATCGCGATACATGGGTCGGGGACGGATCACCGGATGCCAGGCAACGGGCCCGTGAGATCGCTCGTAAAATATTATCGGCGGAAGAAAAGTCCTACCTTGACGCGAAAACCGAACAGGCCATTCGAAGTAAATACGAAATACTCTTGTAAAAATTCAACGCCATGTCAAAATGACGGACTGATCACCAGCACATTTTCTTCTGTGATTTGCTATTCCTTCTCGCCCCAGGTCTTTTTGCTTCTTTCAATCTTTTTTCGGACTGTCGCCCAGCTTTTGGTGGTTAAAAAAGAGCCGTTGAAACGCTCGACCATTTCCACAAACATCTTATAGGGAACGGTAAACGACAGTTCATCGGTTTTAAAAAATTTACGGGCCGAAGGGTCCCAGCCGCCGATCACCGCTTTGCTTTGTCCTTTTGATAAGTAGTGCAGCGGCCAGACCACTACGTTTCCGCAGCCCGCGCCCCAGGGCGATACCACCACTTCAGGGTCGCTGGTCACAAATGCCGCCAGCTGGTGCAGCCCGCTCAAGGTTTCCGGGCGTGTGAAAAATGCAATCAGCTCCGGGACTTCATTTTCTAAAAACTGACCGACCGGTTTGACCACACAATACGGTTGGGGGGCCGGCCGGGGATCGACATATTCAAAAATTTTCCTGAGTGTGTCCGGTGAATCACAGTAGAGCTCGCCTTCGGTCCAGTTGGGGATGCCGGTGGAAACATAGTTGATAATGGTTTCCGCCTGGGGTTTGTTAAAGCCCAGCCAGAAGGCGCCACCCGGGCATCCGAACTGCTCGGCCGAGAAATAGGCGACGGCCTTTTTTTTGCGGGCGCGCCAGATATGGCCCATAACGCAGGAAAATTGGTTGAACACCTCCTGCCAGTTAATTTCGTTTTTCATTTCCTTTTCCCGGGTGGGCAGCTCGTTGGGTTTCGGTGAAAAGCCCTCGGCCGGTTTTTCATCCGTGTAAAAAATCCCCATCGGTTCTTCGTCCAGTCCCAGGTTTTCCAGGAACTGCGGCAATGCTTTCAACATGGTTGTTTTCATATCGTTTCCCGAAGATGGTTATACACGTCTAGCATAAAATTGAGTGCCGGCATCACGCCTGGCACCGTCACGCGAGTGGATTGCAACTAAAACTCAAGAAGCGTTCTCGCTGAGGTTATTTGTCTTTTTCTTCGTCTGGAAGCTCTAGTAAACGTACGTCTTCAAGGTCCACATCCCTTCCCGCAGCTCGTTTCGAAGATATTAAATCCTCTCGCGAGGTGACATAAAAGGCTTGGCCCTTATATTCCATGGTTTTGCGCCGTTTCCATGCATCTTGGAAACGTAAGCCAGGTGTGGATATTTGCACATCAATGCGTACGCGATCTTTGAATATCGTTATCTGGTTGGCAAGAATTTCGTCGACATTGGTCAGAGATGCGGTGCCCATGCCCGCATCTAGCAGAGCATCAAGTAAACGTTGGGCATTTTCCGGAGAGGACTCTATGAGGATATCTAAATCG
>JASFIV010000214.1:0-8253 GCA_050122475.1 Desulfobacterales bacterium
ATCCGTGCAGTGGTAAAGCAGGCCATTGACCAGCGTACCGCCGTCGTGTCCCGCTGCCGGATGCACCACCAACCCCGGTTGCTTGTTGACCACAACAATGTGATCGTCTTCATACAGAATATTGAGGGAAATGGGTTCAGCCTTGAGTTCTATCGGAACCGGCGCCGGTATGACACCTGAAATGGTATCGCTTGATTTGATCCGGTAGCCGGGCTTTTTCGGTTGGCCATTTACCAGAAAATGCTGATTGCCGATCAATCCGGCAACGAAGGAGCGCGTGTAGCCCGTAAGCTGAGAGGCCACAAAGACATCCAGCCGTTTACCCTCATCGGACGGTTGGGCACAAAGGGTGATGGCTCCGTTGGCAGGCATGAATACGAACTGGCAAAGGTAGGTTAATTTTTGGCTTTATCGGCCACAAACAGGGATTCGATTTCAGTCAAAATGGTTTCTTCGTCCGTATTTTTGGCAGTCGAAAGCTCTCTGACCAGCAGAATCTGGGCCGTGTCATAAAGCTTGCGCTCGCCAAAGGAGAGATCTTTGGTGAGTTTCAACAGAAACAAATCTCTGAAAACTTCGGCAACATCATACAGTGAGCCGGTTTTAATTTTATCCATATACTCGCGGTAGCGGCGATTCCAATTCTGGTTTTCCGTGTTGGCCTCTTTTTTAGATTTCATCACCGCATAAACCTTGTTCACTTCTTTCTTTGGAATCACGTCTCTTAATCCGACCGATTCGACGTTATTGGTCGGTATCATGATCGTCATGCCGTTCTCAATAACCTTCATGATATAAAAATCGTGCTTTTCCCCGTTGACAACACGGCTTTCGATCGCCATGATTTCTCCGACGCCATGCGCCGGATAGACAGCGAGGTCTCCCACTTTGAAAGTGCGCAGGGACGTTTTATCGGATTTACGGCTTTCTTTGTCCTTTTTTTCTGTCATATTTGCACCGCTGACCGCTTAAATTAAAAAGCGACCTCATTTTTGAGGCGGCTTTTCGCAATTCACCCAAATTTTACCATTTCTAATAAATTTCATAGCATACCTTTGGTCAACAATCAATAAAAAAGGGTTGACGCCGCAAAGCGTCAACCCTTTGTGGACGATGAGGCGTTATACCCGGCACCTATTACAGCAGGAAAGGTACCAGCAACAACGCTACCACATTGAGGATTTTAATCATGGGGTTAACGGCCGGTCCGGCTGTATCCTTATACGGATCGCCGACGGTATCGCCGGTAACCGCCGCCTTGTGGGCATCGCTGCCTTTGCCGCCCAGGTGGCCGTCTTCGATATATTTTTTGGCATTATCCCAGGCCGCGCCACCGGTGGTCATGGAAATAGCAACAAAGACGCCGGTAATGATGCTGCCGATCAACAGACCGCCCAGAGCGATTTTGCCCAGTAAAAAACCGACCAGCACCGGTGCCACAACCGGCAGCAGCGCCGGAACGAGCATTTCTTTTAAAGCGAACTTAGTCACGATGTCAACGCAGCGCCCGTAATCCGGTTTGGCCGTGCCTTCCATAATGCCGGGAATCTCGCGGAACTGACGTCGAACTTCATCCACCACAGCACCGCCGGCTTTACCCACGGCATTCATGGCAATGGAGGCAAACAGATACGGCAGCAGCCCGCCGATAAACAGGCCGATGATGACTTTTACGTTGCTCAGGTCAAAACTCAAGTCTTCGGTCCCGCCGTGCAAAACAAATTCCTGGGTGTAAGCGGCAAACAGGACCAGGGCTGCCAGTCCGGCTGAGCCGATGGCGTACCCTTTGGTCACGGCTTTGGTGGTATTGCCGACCGCATCCAAGGGATCTGTGACCGCGCGCACGCTTTCATCCATTTCCGCCATTTCAGCAATACCGCCGGCATTGTCGGTGATCGGACCATAGGCATCGATGGCAATCACCATCCCGGTCATGGAGAGCATCGACATGGCGGCCATGGCAATGCCGTAAAGTCCGGCAAAATAATAGGCAATACCAATAGCGGCGCAGATGGCCAGTACCGGCGCGGCGGTGGATTGCATGCTGACACCGAGTCCGGCGATAATATTGGTGCCGTGCCCGGTGGTGGAGGCATTGGCCACTGCTTTGACCGGTCCATAAATACCCGTGTAATATTCGGTAATGATAACGATCAAAACGGTCAGCACCAGACCCACCAGGGTGGAATAATAAATAGACAACATTGGAATTTCAGGAATACCGCCCATCAGCTGCCGGGTGGCAAAGAAAAAGGCGATCGCCGCCAGAATGGCAGAGCCGAACATTCCTTTATAAAGAGCGCCCATAATGTACTCGCTGGCACCCAATCGAACAAAGAAAACGGCGATCATGGATGCGACGATGGAAATGGCGCCCAGCACCAGGGGAAATTCGGTGGCAATGGCAATTTGCGGAAAAATAAGGTTGCCCAGCAGCATAGCTGCAACAGCGGTAACGGCGTAAGTTTCAAAAAGGTCGGCGGCCATACCGGCACAGTCGCCCACGTTATCACCGACGTTATCAGCAATGGTTGCCGGATTGCGTGGGTCGTCTTCGGGAATTCCGGCTTCGACTTTACCCACCAGGTCGGCGCCAACATCAGCCCCTTTGGTAAAGATGCCGCCGCCCAGCCGGGCAAAGATCGAAATCAGGCTGCCGCCGAAACCGAGGGCCACCAGTGCGATGACAGCATCTCTGCTCGGGGTGCCCATTTGCGTCAATAGGGTATAGTAACCGGCCACAGAAGTAAGGGCCAGGCCGGCGACGATCATTCCGGTCACCGAACCGCCTTTAAAGGCCATGGAAAGGCCTTGGGACAGACCCTTTTTGGCTGCTTCGGCGGTGCGCACGTTGGCCAGAACCGATACGCGCATGCCGATGTATCCCGCCAGAAAGGAGGCGATGGCCCCGAGCAAGAAACCGATGGCGGTTTTTACTCCCAGCGTAAATATGATGATCGCAAAGATAATGATACCGGCGATACCCATACTTTTCAGTTGTCGATTTAGATAAGCAATGGCGCCTTCCTTAATCGCATTGGCAATTTCCTGCATTTTCTCATTTCCGGCCGGTGCGCCTTTAACCATAACTGCAATGATGATGGAAAACAGCACACCTGCAGCACCGACCAATGTACAAATTAACGGTAAGTAATTCATCCTCTCCTCCATATGAAATGTTAACGTTTAGCCTTTATTCAACATTCTTTTCGTTAAACCGATTCATTCCGACTTTGGGCCCTTTCGTCAGAATCGTTACCACTGCATTCCGCCCCCGATTTAAGATTCCGTCCAAAAGCGTGAATTCATCATCATGAAAGGGTCCCAATACATGATTTGAAACACTGCTTCCTGTTTCGGAGCGTCCGACACCGATGCGCAGGCGCACAAAGGCGTCTTCGCCGACCGCTTGGATAATCGATTTCAGGCCCCTGTGTCCTCCATGCCCTCCTTTCTCCTTTATTTTTAATCTTCCGAAAGCAAGGTCAATGTCGTCGTGAATAACGATCAAATCCTTGCTGTCTATTTTGAAATAGGCGGCCAGTTGCTGGACCGGCCCGCCACTGCGGTTCATAAAGGCCATCGGCTTGGCCAGCATTACCGCCTGGTTTTCGATGTCACCGCGCCCGTAGCGCACGTCGAACTTGTTTTTATTGACGGAGATGCCAAATTCTCCGGCGAGCTTATCGACCACCATAAACCCGACATTGTGGCGTGTGTTTTCGTATTGGGCCCCGGGATTGCCCAGGCCTACAATCAGACGCATACGTAACAAGCGATTGTTATCCTCCCGTTTAAGAGCCGTTTTAAGCTTGGGTCGCAATGCCTGTTGCGACGGCGTCCGAATTGAGCGCTGCGGCAGAATTTCCGGCCCTGCGGGTCGCTAATCCCCTTTGGGCTCTTCCTCGGCAGGCGTCTCTTCGCCTTCGGCTGCTTCCGGGGCACCTTCTTCAGCCACCTCTTCGCCTTCAACCAGCTCCTCTTCCTCGACGACCTCCTCTACTTCAACCTTGGGTGCCAGAACGGTTATGACCGTGAAATCAACATCCTCGGGCAATTCGACATCGCTGGGTAAGGCAATTTCTTTGACATGAATCGAGCCACCGATTTCAAGTCCGCTGATGTCGACCTCGATGGCTTCCGGGATGGCCGTCGGCAGGCAAAAGACCTCCAGCTCTCGACGCACAATCTGTAAAATACCGCCATCTTCGACACCCTGGGATTTGCCGGTTACGGTAACCGGGACCATGGCATTAATCTTGCGCGTTAGATCGACTTCGTAAAAGTCGACATGCAGAAATTGTCCGGTTACCGGGTGGATCTGCAATTCCTTGACCATGGCGGAGTGTGCGCCGGTTTGCCCGTTTTTAATCTCCAGTTTCAGCAAAACCGAACCGATGCTGGATTTTTTGACAATCTGCTCCAATTCTTTGTTATCAACAGATAACATGATCGGATCGGTTTTCGGTCCGTATAATATGGCCGGAATTCGCCCCTCGCGACGCAGCTCCCGCGCAGGACCATTGCCGGTTGTTTTTCTCACCTGTGCTTCTAGATTAATTTGTTCCAATGAATTATCCTCCTCTAAACAAATAATGACGTTACCGAATCGCCCCGATAGCTGCGAATGATGGCCTCACCCACCAGCTCTGCAATCGAGATCACGACTATTTTCCCGCAGGCAAGGGCATTTTCGCGTAATGGTATGGTGTCGGTAACCACAAGGCTTTTCATTACTGAAGCCGAAATCCGGTCAATGGCCGGCCCTGATAGGACAGCATGGGCACAGCAGGCATGGATTTCTTTGGCTCCATTTTCCTTGAGTGCTTCGGCGGCCTCGGTCAGCGTCCCGGCCGTATCTGCCATGTCGTCCAGGATGACCGCTTTCTTGTCCTTTACATCGCCGATGACAGCCATGGCCTTGGCCTGATTGGGAGCGGATCGTCGTTTATCAATAATGGCCAATTCGGCATCCAGCCGTTTGGCAAAGGCCCGTGCTCTTTCAACCCCGCCTGCATCCGGTGAAACGATCACCAGATTACCATCAAATTTTTTACCAATATATTCGATCAAAAGCGGAGCGGCAAATATGTTATCCACGGGAATGTCGAAAAACCCCTGAATCTGGCCGGCGTGCAGGTCCATGGTAATAACACGGTTCGCACCGGCAACAGCCAGCATATTCGCAACCAGCTTGGCGCTGATAGGAACCCGCGGAGCGACTTTTTTGTCCTGCCTAGCATAACCAAAATAGGGCACCACCGCGGTGATCCTTTTTGCCGATGAACGCTTCATGGCATCAATCATTAACAGCAACTCGACCAGGTGATCATTGACCGGCGCACAGGTGGATTGGATGACGAAAACATCTTTTGATCGAACGTTTTCATCGATTTCAATCTGGATTTCACCGTCGCTAAAGGTTTTTACCTGCGCACTTCCCAGCGAAAGGTTCAAATATTCACAAATTTTTTTGGCCAGCTCAGGGGTCGAGTTGCCTGAAAAGATTGAAATGCCTTCCATATTACCTTCCGTTATCCATTTACCATATATTAATTCGAAGCCTGTTTATATGAATTATGGCATTTACGAAAATTGAAGATTGTATATTGAATATTGAAAATTAAAGGAATTTTATCTTTTTATCCTTATGGTTGTCGTATCTATAATTTGGATTTAAATTTTCTCTTATGCAGTTCTCCAACAATATTCAATCTTCAATAGAAAATATGAGTGGCTGGGGCGGGAGGATTCGAACCTCCGAATGCAGGGACCAAAACCCTGTGCCTTGCCGCTTGGCGACGCCCCAAAACCCTGGATTGCAGAGTCAACGACCAGCCGCACAGCGGTTGGTTGGCTTTTACCGCTAAAGGCGGTAAAAAACAGGGGCACGCAGTGCCCCGATCGTTGAAAACAACGCGGTGAAACCGGGTGCGAAGCACCCGGTTTGGAAAACCCAATCAGGTACACTGCATCATAAAACGAACGCCCACCTGAGTCATTCAAATACCGATCCGTTCGGGACCGGGCTCAAGGATTGGGTCAGCCAGAAACAGCTGTATATCCTTGAGTTCCGTATCACAGCTCAATGCATGTTTGGCCGATTTTGCCGTATTGCAATCTTTGAATAACCCGAAAACCGTCGGACCGCTGCCACTCATCAGCGCACCGATTGCTCCGTGGGTCAGCAATTTTTGCTTGAGCATACCAATTTCAGGATGTTTTTTAGCGGTAACCGTTTCCAGATCATTGGTTAAATGGTGCGCGGGTTCGAACCGGGCTAGCTTTAAATGAGTGCTTGTAGGTTTTTTTTCATCTTTTGTCAACGTTAAATTAAGATTTTGATAAATCTCGGCGGTTGAAACGCTAATTTCCGGATATAACAGTAAAAAATGATATGGTAAATCACCTTCAAAATGTTCTAAAACATCACCGATTCCGGTGGCAATCGCCGGTTTTTGAAATATAAAAAAAGGGACATCAGCGCCGAGCGCTAGGCCCATTTCCATCAGTTGGGCGCGGCTAAAGGGGTCTTCATAGAACGTATTCAATGCCAGCAACACGCTGGCGGCATTGCCGCTGCCGCCGCCCAGACCGGCGGCTACCGGGATGTTTTTCGTCAGATGGATGTCAATACCCCGGGATAAACCCAGCTTTTCCTGAAACAAACAGGCGGCGCGGTGCGCCAGATTAGTGGTGTCAGACGGTACGCCGGGGTGCGAGCACTCGATGTGAATCGTATCCCCGGTGCCGATTTGCAGCGAAATCTCATCGAAAAGGGTAATACAGCACATTAACGAAAACAATTCATGATACCCGTCGGGCCGTTTGCCGCGTACATGCAAAAACAGGTTAATTTTGGCAGGTGATAAAATTTTCATAGCGCTCTCTGGCTTCTGGTTTCTGGCTACTGGCTACTGACCTTCTGACAGAAGCAAGAGGCCAGCGGCCAGGATTGGGAGGGATAATATCGAAGGTAAGGTTAAGGCTATCGAATCCTTAGAAATATTTGAACTGTTGCGCACCCTATTGCTTTTCCTTAACATACATGATCCGCAAATCGTAAAGAATATTTTTGAGTAAGTTTTCCTCTTCCTCGCTCAGATTGCCGGCGGTTTTCTCTTGCAACATGCTAAGAATATCGATGGTTTGCTTGGCCATCGGCAGATTTTTATTTTTTTGGCCGGAGGTGGGATCTTCAATAGCGCCAAGTTGCAACAAAGCCGATGCATTTAAGGATGCCACAAAGGTAGCAAAATTGATTTCCGGGAACTGAGGTGGTGGTTCCGGTTGTTGCTCGGCTGCCGCCTCTGTTTCTTTAGGCGAATCGGGCTCCTGATCTTCTTCCGCGGCCGGTGTTTCCTTTTCTTCGGTTTCGGCCTCATCAAGATCCCCCCCCGCAAATATACGGCGATCCTTTACAACAAAATCTTTTTTTTCATCTTTTTTCTCTGCCATCTTTAACCTCCCTGGTTTTTTAATCTCGCTATGAAACGCCCGTTATGGGCGATTATAACATATTAAACCGGATCATTTTGTCAAGTCAGCACCCGAATTCACATCCCCAAAAGCGTACTTGCTGATCAATTCTTCGATATCCAGCGCCGATTCAGTTTCGATTATGGTATCCTCCGGTTCCAGAATGTCATCGGAGCCGCCCGGTGACAGTTTGATATATTTATCCCCGATAAGTCCGGCTGTTTTGACCGACGCGATGACATCATCGGTCAGGGCGATATTTTTTCTTATTTTCAAGCGCACCATGGCCACATTGTCTTTGAGATCCAGCGATATCGAATCGACCTGCCCGACCTCTACTCCGGCTATTTCCACCTGCGCCCCGGCTTTCAGGCCGCTCACTGATAAAAATCTGGCATTTAGAAAATAGTGGTCATCACCCAGCAATTTCATTTGCCCAAGCTGAATTGTCAAATATCCAACACAGATCAAGCCGATAATGACAAAAATACCGACGCCTAATTCAACCGATCCTTTTTTCATTATTCCTCCATTTAAGGGTTCAACGGTTCAACGTTCAAGCGTTCAGAGGTTAGATAACAGAAAACAGATGTCAGATATCAGAGGACTGAGGACAGAGTATAGTGGACAATGACTTGAAATCTATAAACCTCTGAACCCTTCCATGAGAAGGCAAAGTCAAGAGTCCAGTTCACGGACAACCTTTTTTTTACGAGCCCTGACCGTCACGCTTCCATTCGCACTTTCGTTGAGGGCTTGCCAGCGCCCGGGTGC
>JASFIV010000215.1:0-8241 GCA_050122475.1 Desulfobacterales bacterium
CGTCCTGGCCGGTACGATCCAGTCCATTGGCAAAGGTAACCTGCGAGGGGTCAGACATCTGTTAAAAACATGGCCCACACCCATCAGAGGCGGCGTGTGTGTTGAAGGTATTGATCTGGGCCGGCTCAATTATTATTCAGATGGAATGATCCGGGGCGAAATTGGGTGCACGATTCCCGACGAAAGCCGGCGCCTGAGCGAATATACGCCCAATGCGATTATCATTTTAAATGAGGTCATCAATGGAATCCTGAATCTGAAACTTTCCCAGCGGCCCCGGTCGCGAATTGTAATTGGCCGCATCAATGGCGGTGCCAATCATGGGAAATTAGCCCCAGAGGCGAATCTGGGATTCGAGATTCGCAGCGACTCATATAAGGTCGTCAAAAACCTTTTCGGCGAAATCAGAGATATTGTTGAAGGCATCGGTCACCGCTACGAAGCGGACATTAATTTAAAAACCATCAGTAACTTAAGAGCTGCGCGTCTCAAACATAACCACCCACTGGTCAAACAGACTGCCGCTGTCTTAAACGCTCTCGGGATAAAACCGGTCACCAAGCCGACTGAATCGGCGCTCTCGATATTTCTTTCCCGAAAGATTCCGGCAGTTACATTGGGTATTACCCATGGAGAAAACCGCTATCAGGAAAATGCCACCATGGAAATAGAACCGATGTATCGGGGGATCGCGCAGATCATTGGCGTGTTGAAAGCGATCGACAGTGGGGTGTGTGATGAGCAATAATTGGCTTGATACAAATACATTTCACCATTCGAATTTTAAAGACCTGAACCGATTGGTTGAAGAAAAGCAAAAAAAGGGCTTTAAAATATCATTGTGCCTGCCGACCCTCAATGAAGAAAAAACGATTGCCAAAGAAATCATCATTATGAAATCAGAATTGATGACCCGCTATCCGCTGTTGGATGAAATCGTGGTTGTCGATTCCGGTTCAAGCGATCAGACCCGGGAAATCGCACGGTCTTACGGTGCTGATGTTTACCAGGCGACCGATATTTTACCGCAGCTGGAAAAATTTAAAGGCAAAGGCGAAAATCTCTGGAAAGCGCTCTATATTACCAAAGGGGATATCATCATTTACCTGGATGCCGACATTAAGAACATTCACCATCGTTTTGCCTATGGCCTGCTGGGCCCATTATTACTGTTTGATGACATCAAATTCGTAAAGGCCTTTTACGACCGGCCGATTTCAATCGGCAAAAAAAAGATGCGCCCGACCGGTGGCGGCCGCGTCACAGAACTTGTCATCCGGCCTCTGTTTTCGCTGTTTTTCCCAGAGCTAACCCAGTTAATTCAGCCGCTTTCAGGAGAATACGCCGGCTTTCGCGAAGTTTTTGAACGCATACCGTTTCCGATCGGCTATGGTGTTGAAACCAGCATGAATATGGATATTTACGAAAAGTGGGGCCTGGATGTCATGGCGCAGGTGGATCTGGACCGTCGCATCCATCGGAATCAGGATACCAAAGCGCTGGGTCGGATGGCCTTTGTAATACTCAAAACCTTTATTAATCGTAAAATACGCATGGGATTAATCGATTTAAGGGACGACCTGTACGATGAAATGATACAATATAATCTTGTTCATGATCAATATGAGCCCGACATCTTTAAAATCGAAGGTCATGAGCGGCCCCCGATAATTGAAATTCCCGATTACCGCGAAAAGTTTAAGATTGACCCGCCAAAAGTGCAAAAATATCAGGAAGCCTAATTGCAAAAAGACTTGGAAATGACTACCGGAAACGATTTAAAGCTCATCGACAACTGCAACCGCCATTTGAACTATCTGCGTATATCCATCACCGACCGCTGCAATTTGCAATGCCGCTATTGTGTGCCGCAGGAACTCATTCCTAAACTGTCGCACACGGATATCCTGACCTACGAAGAAATCTTAAGGGTTGTGCGGGTTGCCACCCGTCTGGGCATTTCAAAAGTACGCGTTACCGGAGGCGAACCGCTGGTCCGCAAAGGTGTCTATGAATTTTTACAAGAACTGGTGGCCAGCGAAGGCCTCAAGGACGTATCCCTGACCACCAATGGTGTTTTGCTGTACGATAACCTCGCTAAAATTCAGTCTGCCGGCATATCCAGAATCAATATCAGCCTGGACACTCTCGATCGACAAAAATTTCACGACATCACCGGCTTTGATGAATTTGAACGGGTCTGGCAAGGGATCCAGGAGGCCCATCGGATGGAGTTTTATCCGATCAAGCTCAATATTGTGGCACTGCGAAATGTTAACGATACGGAACTGGTTGAAATGGCGCGTCTCTCATTACGATTCCCGTTTCACATTCGCTTTATTGAATACATGCCCATCGGCCAGGCCGATTTCAAACCGGAGTCCCTATTGCTGGTACCGGAAATAAAAGATAGAATCCGTGTTCTGGGAAATCTGATACCGATCCGGGAAGACATGCACGACGGCCCGGCCCAGCGATATCGATATCCGGATGCTGAAGGTGAGGTCGGTTTTATTCCGGCAATCAGCCAGCACTTCTGTAATAAGTGCAATCGCCTGCGGTTAACCGCCAGCGGTCAACTCAGGCCCTGTTTGTTGAGCGACCATCAGGAAGATTTGAAAAAAGTGCTCCGGGGAAAGGGTTCCGACCAGGACCTGGCGGATATATTTATCAGCGCCGTGAATCACAAACCATCTGATCACAACCTGGTTTCCCAAAAGTCAGCCCATGTTTGTGGACAGATGCGGGCCATCGGAGGATAAAAAAAGCCCGGATCGCAGCAGTGGGAGGCTACATTTACTCGCGCACATTCTATTGGATGCAATCCGGGCTTAAATCGAAAAGCCTGAAGCGGTTAGTGGCGCTTAAATAAGGATGCCACAACGTATCACAGGCTTATGAAAATGAGCAAATATCAAAACCGACCATAGAGGTCAAGTTTTATTTTAACATTGATGCTTTTTTTTAGTTGTAAAAAAACATCAAAATTTCTGCCATGGAGGGTCTTATGGAAATCACCACCGTAAAAATCGAAAACTCGGACGGGCTTAATTTTATCCTGGGTCAATCGCATTTCATCAAAACCGTTGAAGACATTTACGAGATAATGATTACCACGGTCCCCATGGCTAAATTTGCCGTAGCATTTTGTGAGGCTTCCGATAAATGCCTGATACGGCACGCTGCAACCGATGAAGCCCTGCTGGAATTGGCTCAGCAAAATGCGCTCAACCTTTCGGCCGGACACAGTTTTATTATTTTTATGAAAGACCTGTTCCCGATCAACGTGCTAAATGCGATTAAGAATGTACCTGAAGTCTGTCGCATCTTTTGTGCAACGGCAAACCCGGTCGAAGTCATCGTAGCGGAAACAGAGCTGGGACGCGGAATTTTGGGGGTTATTGACGGATTCAAATCCAAAGGCATTGAAGATGATGCGGAGATAGAAATCCGCAAAGAATTTCTCAGAAAAATCGGCTACAAACAATAAGATCCGCGGATAAGGATAACACACCGAAAACACTTTGATTCTTATAATCAGTATGGGACGATATTTATTTTGACATTCGCAGAATTACGGTTTATTTAACCGCTTGAATCCGTTCCTTGAATGGTGTCTTGGCCAACGCCATATTGTTCCAAATAATTTTGTCCTTCAGGAATATCGCACGTAAGGAAAAAAAGGGGGAAAGAATGACTGGTTCTGAACAACGTGATGCGACCCGTGTAGAACACAAAGCCAATATCCTGCTCGAAAATATACCGGCGGGCACCCATTACGAAGCCAAAATGTATAATTACAGTCGCGGCGGTATGTATTTTGAATCCGATTATGCACCCCTGCCCGGCTCTGAAATCTATATCAGCATCGAGCGCTCTCCTTATGATGACAGCCCGGATATCTATCGCGTTGAGGTTCGATGGCGACGGGAACTGCCAGCTTCAAACTCCCGATACACATTCGGCGTCGGTGTCAAATATCATTATCCCATCGAACCATAACGCCCTAAAAGCGAGCATTCGACCCCTTCATCCAACATCAATACACAGCGCCCAGACTTTTATTTCCCCCAGGTTGCATCCTAACAGCCAGCCGAATGAATTCCATGCCCCAACCATAAGATGCTGATGGGTTTTGCCTCATTAAACACTGAATCCCAAAATAAAATAACTTCAACGAATGCTGTCGCAAGCACGAGGTCTACCATTCCGGAACTTAGGTGTTTAAGAAGGACTAAAAAATAAAATTTTATTATTTCAATAAGATATGAAAATTTCATTTCGCTCTTGCTTGACTCAGTCTAACAAACGCTTATTGTACTCCATATTACATAAAGCTTCGGCAACTAATGGTTCAGCAACGCATTAACCCACTCTACAAGAAAGGATTGAACATGGAAGTAAAAGATTACTGCAACGCAATGTTGGCTGAGGTGTCTGCCTGGAAAGAAAAACTTGAGGCGATGAAGAGAGTGGCAGACAGTTATGGAACTGAGCAAAAAGAAAAAATACTTCCTCTGATCGGACAGATAGAGCAGGAGGTTGTCAATGCGCAAATGCGCGTGCAGAAGCTTGAAACAGAGTGTCCCTCTGACTGGTCACCGATAAAAAATGAACTTGACGATCTATTCGGCACCATCGGAAGCAGCGTAGACCGCGCCTGGCGCGACCTGGCTCCAGGTGAAGTTGGCGGCTAGCAGATTACAGGAGGAGGGGCTCCGACCTCTCCTCCGATGACATTGCATCCGTTTGGTCACATTCCTTTAGACTTGGCACACATTTTCTCCGTAACCTTTTTTGGCTCAAGCAGCCGGTAGCATCTCTCATGAAACCGGGACCCTTACATTCGCCAGATAGCGACTCAGTTTTGATAGTTTCCGGTGAACGTGGCAGCGGTCCAAGCCGATTTTTTCAAGCATCCCCCTGGCATTTTTTCAGATAGTTGATCAAGTTATCTGCAATTATGGCCGTTGACTGCACAATTCCACGCGCCATACTGGCATCAATGATTTGACCTCTCGTCATGGCACCAACAGCGTAAATCGCATTTGATTGATTGATCTTATTGGCAGAAACCCGTCGAATGATACAATGGGTTTGAGGATCGATCCAAACGCTTCCGTTTTTGTAAACGTGGATATTCGATTTCTGTCGATTGGCTGGGATTTTTTGTTTCTTCTCTTGGGGTTCGGCATACTGTATTTCTTCAATTTGAACAATACCCCGTTTTAGCAAATTCTGCATTAATAATGAAGGATCGGTCTCAATGGATTTAGGCTGTCCGCGAGCATCAACAACATAGTGATAAATATCCCGTTGTCGGTCCCCGGCACTATTTAGGTAAAGAAATTCGTAGATGCCTTTCGTGTCATTTTTAACAAATTGGTAGTCTCTTCCCAGTCTGACGACCTCAACAAGTCCGCCCCGCATAAGAGCCAGCATTTTTTCAGCATTGAAGGCGGGTTGGGTAGCCGCATGTGTAAAAAAAATCGAGGTGTAGGATTTATCGAAACGCTTTCTATCTTCTAAAGATAGTCTCAGATAAATTTCTCTGACCATGTCAAAAGACTGGTAAAGCACCGTTTGCCAGATAAGTTCACCATCAGTCCCATCTCCATTTATCGCATCTTCCAAATATTGCTGCAAGAGCTCGGCAGGTGTACGAGTTGGATTGATAACTGCTTGCCAATCGATGCTGTGTCCATATGCAGCTTTCAACTCAGAATTGAGTAATTCAAAAACTGCTTCGAGCTTCACATAGCCGTTGTTTTCGAAGATCAGGCTTTCCAGGTTTTCATGTGTCAGAAATGTATTGCGGTACGTTCCCATCTTGCCTCTGACTTTCGGCAACAATCCCCTTCTTGAATACAGCACAAACCGTCTTGGATTAGCCGGCGGCACATAGGCCAGTTCATTGGAATCATCACGAATATAATGTCCAGCCGAGGTGAGCGTTAATACAACCTCAATGGCACTTAAACTGGTCCCAATTACAGCTATCTTTTCACCTTCCGGAATCTTTTGGAGCAAGTTGTTCGCTGGCCAGGGTGAAGGAAAGTATGTGGCTCCCTCCATTTTTTTAAACCAATGGCCTGTGGCAAGCAAGACGCGATCCGCAACACATGAGAAAGTTGATCCAGATCCAAGGTGCTTGACGGTCAGACGAACCTGATTGTGTTTCTCCTCTAAATCAATAACTTCAGACTGCGAATGAAGATCGACCATCAAACCCAGTGTTTGTGCTTTTCGATGTGCTTCTTGAAATTTTTCTTTCAGATATGTGCCCATTATCGCACGGGGATAATGGTTACATCGATCAGGATCATCGGCGCCGTTAAGTAAGTGTGGCGAAAGTTTTTTAAGATGATGTTGATGATCGCTCACCCATTCTTGAAAATCGGCAGGATTCGTTAACCGGATACCCATGTCCTTGGCGCACATGTTGGTAATATGAAACGGCATGACATTACGATCACAATGCGGAAAGCCGGGGCCGAAGGTGTCTTGTTTTTCAAATATCTGAATTTGAATCTTTGAGAGGTTGAGTTGATTCGGATCGATTTCATGACACACTTTATCGACAAGCTGAGAAAGCATAGCAGTTGCAGTCAAACCTCCGCCAATTATAGCAAAAGTGAAGCTCATTTAAATCATAATCCTGGCTTGAAATCGACGCGATTCAGAAAAGAGTTGCCCGCATGACGGTAATGGCCTGACCAGAAAGGTAAACCCGTCCATCACCGACCCGCACTTTGACGACACCGCCTCGCTTCGAGGCCTGATAACCGATGAGCTCATTTTTACCGAGCTTTTTGGCCCAGTAGACGCCCAGGCAACAGTGCGCCGAGCCGGTGACCGGATCCTCATTAATGCCGGCTGCCGGCGCAAAGAAACGCGAAATAAAATCATATTGATCTGAATCAGATGGGCTAGTGACGATAAATCCGCGGCTGGAAACTTGGTTTAAAAGAGAAAAATTAGGTGTCATTTTTCGAATTGTTTCATCGGATTCAAATTCCAGAAGAAAATCAAAACGATTTTTGCCCACATAACGGTCCTGCACTCCAAAGGCTTCGATGATATCTTCTGGAAATTCAGCCTGGGTCTCAGGCTCGGCCGGAAAGTCCATCTCGATCCAGGCACCCTTGTGCACGGCGCTCAAGAGACCGCTTCTGGTATGAAAACGAGCCGGGCTGTCGGACGCCAGAACCCCCTGTTCCCACAGAATGTGGGCACTGGCCAGGGTGGCATGCCCGCACAGTTCCACTTCGACTGCGGGGGTAAACCAGCGCAGTTGAAAACCGTCATTTTGTTCAACCAAAAATGCGGTTTCAGACAGATTCATTTCAGTGGCCACCTGCTGCATCCAGCGGTCGTCAGCCGGTTCCGGCAGCATGCAAACGGCTGCCGGATTACCGGTAAATGGTTTGTCCGTAAATGCATCAACCTGAAATATTTCTTGAGTCATACTTTTTTCCCCACAATTTTATTTAATTTTTCCTGAGAATGAATTTACTGATCAAATTTGGTAATTAGACAAATCCTGAACCCTGCACCTTAGCCTTCAAGGCCTGTCAGAGAGCCTTTGAACCCTTATCCTGTGACCCCTGAACCCTGCTTGCCACGGCGTAGCTCGAGGAACCTTTGAACCTGTGAACCCTGAACTTTCCTTTATGTGCGCAGCGTGGCAATCAGCCTTAATGGGTTTTGGAGCAGTTCCAGCGCTGATAGGATATCGGTACACACCACGTCAGCGGCAGCAACCGTGTCGGCTGCAGCGCCCTCAGCCAATATGACGGCAATACCCAGTGTCGCTTCCTTTAGCATCAGCCGATCATTGCGCCCATTGCCCACACAAACGACGTGTTCGGCGCCCAGTTCCTTCACATAGTTGAGCTTGCCGATATCCTGGGCATCCGGAGATAATACTGAAAGCTGGCACGTTAGGCCTTTGAGATACTCATGTGCTTTCCCGAAGGTATCGGCCGTCAGAATATGTACCTGCAGCTGATCCGCCAGAGCGGTCAGGTTTTCTTTAACACCGGCGATTATCGCCCCGTCGCAGGCAATCGTCCCGTTATAGTCCAGCACGATATGTTTCAACCATAATGTTTCGCGTCCAGGGATATCGATTTTGAGCATTCTTTATTTCCCTGATTATTTTTAATCTACAACAAAATTCACGAAATGGGTTTAAGTTCAAGCGATGTGTTTATCCATGGCTTTTTTCATTCGATCCAG
>JASFIV010000216.1:0-8188 GCA_050122475.1 Desulfobacterales bacterium
TTATACCCAGGCCCTCCTGTCGGCGGTGCCCATTCCGGATCCCGCTTTAAAAAGGCATGAACGCATCATTCTGAAAGGCGACGTCCCCAGCCCCATCGACCCCCCGCCGGGCTGCAGCTTTCATCCCCGCTGTCTGTTTGCCAGAGACATTTGCAGCAAAAGAGAGCCGGAATTCAGGGAAATTCGGGACAAACATTTTGTATCCTGTTTCTTTGCCGGCCAGCTTAGATTAGACAAATAAACACCCTGCTTTAACCCCAACCCCTGCGTTAACGGCTAATCAATTATTTATTTTCAGCAAATTCAAGCTACCTAAAAAGCCCGCATCCACATCCGTTACTTTCACCACCCGGGAAGGCACTACGACATAACAGTCCTGCGGCGCGATATGCTCACCATTGTCATCCTTGGCAAACACCTGCCCTTTGCTCAGTTTTGTTCCGGTTGCGACATCCGGGATGAGGAACTTAAAATTAGGGCCGGATTTAATGGCGCTGATGCTTTCATACTGCTCAATGAGCGATCTTTTTCTTTTAGGCGCTTCAGCAGTGGTTCGCAGTATCTGATACTGCTCCAGCAGGGCGTGGATGTGGCTCCGGGCGGTATCCATCCCCTGTTTGGACTGATGATTACCGCATTCCACGATCAATCCGCAGATTTGCCGCTGACCGGCTGTTGATATTAAGGCACCCGGCATATGATCCGCATGATAAGCAAAATGCAAAGCGATCTCACTGATACCAAGCGTCAATTCCAGGCTCTGAGGGTTGCCGATTTCATAAACACAGATTTTAAAGTCGCCAATGCTGACCGAATGCAGATCCAGCAAAGCCGCAATTCCCCTGTTCTGCCCTAAATATTGGATAATTTCAGCGGCCCGCCGGCCCTCAATGGTGGTGGTATCAGGTTCGTTAAAGCTGCGGTTTAGATCCCAGTCGACGTAGCGCTGGTCCCGCTCATAGGCTCGCGGGTTGCCCAGCAGCAGGCTGACTTTTCCGCTTGCCAATTGAAGACCACCATTTTGCACCTTCTGATGAAAGGCAACCATGGCCATAACGCCCGCCGGCTCATTGCCGTGGGTGGCGCCGACCACCACCACATGTGAGCCTTCCCGGTTTGAGGGCACTTCAATACAGTACGGTAGCTGGCAATTATTGTGCTTCTCAAAATACGCTAGATATTTTTCTCTTGATTCTTCAGGATGCATGTCGACCGATCCGGTTTAGATATAGCCGCGGACTAAAGGTGATGATTCAATTGATTGTGGCGAATAATGATTATCGGCCATAGGACGCCAAAAGAGCTGTCAGAAACTGCCACAGTTTGCCTACAGAGGGGATATAAAGGGCCTCATTTGCCGAGTGTGTATTTTCAATGGTGGGCCCAACTGCGATAATATCCATAGCCGGAATTTTGGCGGCAATGACACTGCACTCTAAGCCACCGTGGGCCACCTGAATATTGGGAGTCTTCCCGAATTCTTTATAATATACCTTTATACCGCGTTGCAGTATAGCTGAAGCCTTGTTTGGCTCCCAGGCCGGCCAGTTACCCACGACTGCTGTAGCAGCGCCCACCTTTTTTGCCTTTGATTGGATCCGGGAATGAAGTTTATCTATTTTTTTCATGTCGGCGCTGCGTTCCATACTGATGACAGTAAATGTGTTTTTTTCGAAATAGGCTAAACCGACATTACTGGAGGTTTCAACATTACCGTCAAAATCCGTTGACACAGCGGCGACACCATCAGGGAGTGCTTTTAGCAGCTTAATGATTCGTTGCGTATCTTTTTCGGTAATAGCCTTGGACGGTCTTTTTCCATCGGCTGCTGTTAAGGTAATTGATACATTCGATTCGGTCGCAGCATATTTGCGCCGGATTTTCTGCTGGTATGAAGTGACAATTTCTTCATACGTGTTCATCACTCTGGAATCAAAGGCCAAAGATGCCGCTGCATATTGAGGGATGGCATTGGCTTTTGATCCGCCTTTAAGATCCACAAGTCTGATCTGGGAGGCCTTATTCAATGCTTTCAACAATTTGGCCGTTATTTTTATAGCGTTGCCGCGCTCTTTATGGATGTCAAGGCCAGAATGCCCGCCACGTAATCCGGAAACCTGCAAACGAAACAAATCGTACTCCTGCGGTAGCTTGCTTTTCGTTATCGGCAAAGTGATTCGTGTTACGGTTCCACCCGCTGAGCCGATGGTTAAAACACCTTCACCTTCGGAATCCACATTAATGAGAATTTTGCCGTTGATGAATTCGGGGTTTAATTCGGCTGCGCCTTTCAGGCCTAATTCTTCTTCCACCGTAAACAACAGCTCAAGAGGCGGATGTGACACCTTTTTGTCTTCCACCAGCACCATACACAGCGCAACCCCAATACCGTTGTCGGCACCCAAGGTTGTTTCCTGGGCAGTAAGCCAGTCTGATTCATATTTGAGTTTAAGCGGATCTTTTTTAAAATTATGGCCTGAGTCGGGCATTTTTTCACATACCATGTCCAGGTGACCCTGTAATACTATTGTCGGTGCGTTTTCCATTCCCTTGGTTGCCGGGACCTTTATCAGAACATTTCCTTTGCGATCTCTTTTAAATTCTAAATTACTCTTTTGCGCCCATCGTTTGAGCATCTTGGTTATTTTTTTCTCTTTCCCCGGACAACGCGGAATAGAGCTAATCTGTTCGAATTTTTTGAGTACGGCAGAAATCTTTTCGCCTTCAATGCCGCCTTTGCCAGAGGCAAGGCCAGAGGAGGGAAGAGCGCCGGCTGCAAAAATCAGTGTGCCGGCAAATAAAACGAAAACAAACCACGGCTTTTTAAATTTCATCATAGCGCATCCCTATGCACCAAGTTGCCCCGGATATGTGTGGTGAAAAAAATTTTGGGTTCTAATCTATGGTCTATCGATCGATTGTCGCCTATCTTCAGTCGAACGTCAGGTCGTCGATTCCATATTTTTCTTTAACCTTTCCCTTGATCCATCTCACCGCTTGCGGCCTGGTTCGAAACAGCAAGGTGTCCCAACAGGCTTGATTACTAAATAACTCATTTAGTTTCGAGATCCGATCGGCCTGATCAATATTGGTGCCATATGAAACATAAACGACCAATGCAACAATAGAGTCTGGATTCACCCGCGAGGGCTCTGCAAATAGTCCGGATATCGTTTCAACCGTTTCATCGGTGATATCCACCTTTGTTAATGCGGTGTGATCAATCAGAATGTATTTGTATTGTTTAATTTTTAAATTTTAAAGATTTTACCATGCCCGCCAGATATTCCGTCGGCATGTTCTGACTGCCAACGACGGAAACGCCGATGAGCTTATCGCCCCTATAGGCACCGACTGCCACGGTCACCAGATCGAACGATCGATAGCGCCAGGTAATTTCACCATAATTGGCTTGGGTGCCATTTGAAAGTATAATGAGTTCCTGTTTGCGAATGGCGGGATCTTTAATCTGCGAATCTTTCTGATAAAGTTTCAGCAGAAATTGTCCGGTATCTTTCAGCGCCAAGCCCTGGGGAATATCCGCTACCCCGACAGTAAAGATGGGGATGCCTTCAGGTGCCTTTTTGCGAAAAACCTGACCCGGCTCCTTTTCATGATCGGTGATGGTCAGTTTGGGATCATATTGGACCGAGAAGCCATATTCGTTGTTCACGTATTGTCCGGGCTGCGGGCCTGAAAGCACTTTGCTGGATTTTTCCCTGACTTTTGCACGATCTTTCGGGCTGGTCTCCTGCCAGAGCGCGATGAGGTCTTTAAGCGCCTTTTGTTGCTCATGATTTTCCGGCAGGGGTTTGTCCGACTTAACCGCTGGAATGATGTTAGAACGCAGCATGACAGAGGGGGTAAAAATATCCTTTCGATCTAAACTACTCGTAAATACCGCTACGATGTTTTTATGCGGTACGACAAATATAAACTGTCCACCATAACCCAGGGCTGTATATGCGCCGGATCCCAGTGTCCACCACTGATAGCCATAATCCATAAGCCCTTTTGTGGATATATGCTTGCGCGTTGATTCCTTTATCCAGCGAGAGGATATAATTTCTTTGTCCTCCCACAACCCATTGTTCAGGTAAAGAAAACCGACTTTGGCCATATCCCTGGGTCGGAGATGCAGCCGACTGAAGCCGAAAGTGATTCCCTGTAAATTGGAGGGCCACCAGTATTCAGTAATGCCCAGCGGTTCAAAAAGATGTTTTTCAGCAAAGACCAGCGCATTCATACCGGTTTTTTGCTGTAAAATGGCTGAAAGCAAAAAGGTGACTCCATTACAGTAATTAAAATTCGTTCCCGGCCGTTCGGCCATGGGCAGATCAATCACAAACTGCACCCAGTCAGGACTGCGCTTCATTTGCTCCAGCCCGCTCCAGTGATAACGCCAATTATCGCGGCATTCGAGACCGGAGCTCATTGTCAGCAGATTCTCAAGCGTCATGGTTTTCTTATCATCATCAACATTTTTAGCAACACGATCTGGGAAAAATTCCAGTACTGGCTGATGCACGCCTTTAATGTCGCCTTTGTCGATGGCGATGCCGATTAATGCTGATGTAACGCTTTTTGAGCATGAAAAAATGTTAGGACTATCACTTTCCTCGCGCGGATAACCGTAAGCGTCCAAGACAATATACCCGTTGCGCACCACCAGGACACTGTCAATCTTCATATCATTTTGCCAGATGACCTCCATCATTTCCAGCAACAGCGCTGAGTCCATTCCCTGGCTTTCGGGGGTGGCGGCCCTCCAGCCATTTGTCGGCCAATAATCCGGCTTATCCTGCCCCACGCCGCCACAATTCCAGGTCAGCACAGTCGCAAAAACAAGGAATACTAGCTGCAAAACTAATTTTCGTTTGAATCTGTCCATTCTTTACCTCGGACTCACAGAAATGATAGAAGGTAAATGGCTTTAAAAACGCTTAGATTTTGTTTGATACCAGGGACTGTTAATGTAAAACCAAAACTGCTTTGTAAAGGGTTAGATTTTGTTTGAGAGTAAGGCGCAAACCGCTTCAAAATTGGAAAATTCAGAAACTCATATATTAGAATATGCTTGTCCAGCCCCCGCTATATCTTGATGATAATTTACGAGTGATCTGATTTTTTAAATAAAGTAAATTGCTTTAACAGCGCTTAGATTTTGCTTGATAGCAAGGCGTGAATTACTGAGAAAGCGGAGTGTACACGATAGTACGTGAGCATTTCGAGGTGATTCACAACGCCGCTATCGGGCAAAAGATGAGTGCTGTTAAAGCAATTTTAGATATTTTTGAGGAGCTTATTAGCCGGCGATTCCGCCATGGCTTCGCTGAATTCTTTTAACGCATCGGACAGCGCCTGAAATTCCGAGGTATTTGCCACCGGTATGTTTTCGGTGCCCTTATGATCAAGGGCCTCCAAAACGGACTGAATCGACAGTTGATTAATGTCGCGGGCAGGTTGATAGGCAAATTCCTTATCGGCAGTAGTGCAGATTTCAGATACCACCCCGCTCTCGACCAGTTCGAAAATAATATGATGCAGCAGGCGGATCGGTATCTTCAACCGGGCTGATATCTGTGAATCGGTAAGGGGCTTGTCGCCATTGGCAAATTGCTTGATCAACAGATGGGCGACTTGTAAGGTCAGTAATTTCTTAAATCCCGGGCTGATTTTAAGGCTGTCAGGCTCATACTCATAGGTATCCACATTTTGATTGGCAAAAGACAGCTCGGCACCAAACAGGACGATCCACCAGCTGATCTGAAGCCACAACAGAAACAACGGCAGGGCGGCAAAACTGCCGTAGATCGCATTGTATCTGGCAGCGCCAATCTGAAAGCTGATGTACAAACCCTGGGCCAGCTGGTAGAGCGTCCCGGCAACCACTCCGCCGAGAAAACCGGCTTTAAAACTGACCCGGGTATTCGGCATGATGATATAGAGAAGCGTAAACACGATCCACATCAAGACATAGGGTAAGAACTTCAACAAAAATGAAATCAGTGGGCTCAAAGCTCCCAGCAGGGCGACTTCCTGGGTGATCTGCGTCACGCGCGTGGTAATAAAGACGGTAGCTGAGCCGCTCATCAATATAAAAATCGGGGATACCAACATAATCGCCAGATAATCAGAGAATTTTCTGCCCCAGCTACGGTTATCTTTTACTTCCCAGATATCGTTGAAGGCCATTTCAATGTGCCCGAGGACCTTGAGCACAGACCAGAATAGAACCAGCAACCCGATACCGGCGATCAGACCGCCCCGGGTCTGCTCCAGCAACGAATTCGCAAAATTGATGACTTGGCTTAGAATTTCTTGCTGTCCGGGAAATTTTTCAAAAAGCTCCTGCTGGAGCCTCTTTTCGAAACCAAAGCCCTTGGCTACACCGAAAAACATGGCTACGATGGGCACAATCGAAAGCAGGGTGTAAAACGTCAGGGATGATGCCCGCAACAAACAGCGGTCTTCGTCGTAGCTGCGGATCGCCAGGATAATGATCCGCAATTGCCTGAGCAGAAAGGATTTACCAAAGGGCAGGTCATCCAGCCGGATGCGCCAGATGTCAACCCGAAGAAAAGCGAAAAATTTGGTTATATATTCTAAAATCTTCTGCATTATTTTATGCTTTTTAGCACCGCATAGGACTTCATAAAAGCCGGAAAGCCGGCGGTCGGAATCAGCAACAGAAGGGCATGCTTGATTTCATCTTCGGCGATACCGGCTGCAGCTGCTTTGTGAATGTGAGTTTCAAGGGCACGCTTGTGGTTGCAGGCAGCGGAAATAGCAATTTTTATCAGCCAGCGGGTTTTTTCCGGTAGCGGCCCGCCTTTTTCATGAACTTCTTCTCCCAAAGCTGCGTGTTTTTCATGTATCTCGGGGAATTCTTTTTTAAACTCACTGAAAATTTTGTGAACATCTTTCATAATGTTTATCCCTTAAGGCTGTTACCCACAGGTTATTTACAAAACACGGTCTTATTTTATGAGACGGTGCCACCCTGGCTACTGGCCACTTGCTTCGACTCGGCTGCCTTCGACATGAACTACTTTCGGCCTGAGCTCAAGTCGAAGGCAGGCCGAATGTAGCTCGTCGCAGGCTGGTTTCTGGCTTAGACTTCACTGTCCAGTTCGGCTGTCTTCTAACCCGAGGCGCATACCCATCGTATATTGCATTCAGTTTGTGTTCCTGTCAAATTACGACGAAAATTTGCCTCCAAAGGACCCACCGTACACCGGGGCTAATCGCTGACGCCTTGGGCAAGGGCTCTGGCCAGAAGCGAGAAGCCAGCGGCCAGGATGCTGACAACTGGATGCTGACCTGAAACCATGGAAATTCTGATATTCAATAAACTTGGATAGACTAAAATAAAGCGGGCGTCAATCTGATATCAAGTACCGACGACGATGCCACCGTCAACGCGCAGGGTTTCGCCGGTAATAAAACCGGCTTCATCGGAGGCCAAAAAAAGATACGCATTGGCAATATCGAGCGGTTGCCCCATGCGTCCCAGTGGTGTCCGTGCCTTCATGCCTTCAATAATCTTAGGCGGCATAGAGGATAAAATGTCGGTAGCCGTGAACCCGGGCGCCACCGCATTGACGCGGATATTGTAGCGACCCAGCTCCCGCGCCCAAACCTTGGTCATGCCGATCACTCCGGCTTTGGTGGCCACGTAATTGGTCTGACCTAAATTCCCGTCAATGCCGACAACGCTGGTGGCATTCAGGATCACGCCGCTCCCCTGCCGGATCATGATCGGGGCCACGGCCTGGGTGCAATTAAAGACACCTTTGAGATTGATGGCGATTACCAGATCAAAATCCGCCTCGGCCATTTGCTTTACCAATTCGCCCTCTTTGACTTTTACCAGCAGACTATCGCGCACAATACCGGCATTGTTTATCAGCACATCGATCCGACCTGATGTATCAATTACAGTATTCATCCATTTATCAACTGACGCTTTGTCGGTCACATCCACCCGGTAAAATTCAGCATCATGGCCAATCTCTTTGATGGCCGCCTCACCAGCATTATGATCCACATCACAGATCACCACATGGGCCCCCTCTTCAGCAAATCGCTCAGCAGTGGCTTTACCGATACCAGCAGCACCACCGGTAATCAAACAAACTTTATCCTTTAAACGCATGGGCTCCTCCTCTTTTTAGACTTATAGTAA
>JASFIV010000217.1:0-8168 GCA_050122475.1 Desulfobacterales bacterium
TGTTCGAGCAGCTCGTTATTCAGTCGTTGGGCCTCGTCGACGATAAGCAGCACGGTTTTATCTGAGGCATATGATTCCAGCAAAAATTGTTTGAATTGAACCAGGAACTCACCTTTGCTGGCGAACGTTTTAGGCATGTTAAATTCTTCAGCCAGCAGCATAAAAAAATCCATTATCTCAAGATCCGGGTCCGGAATGGTGGCAATAAGTGCCTTCACCTCGGATATGCGGATTAGGGCGTTAATCATGAGAGTCTTGCCGGTGCCGATGTCACCGGTCAGAACTAAAAATCCCTTATTCTCCAGGACGCCGTATTTCAGACTTGCCAGAGCTTCTTTATGCTTGTCGCTCATCCAGAGAAATCGGGAGTCCGGACTGATGTTAAACGGCTTTTCTTTTAAATTATAATACCTTAGATACATTTGAATGATGCTTTCATAATGGGTACGGGTGCTCGTAGATGCATGCCGAACATTACCTGGCGTTTTGGCAGAAGTAAAAGTTATTTAACAGCAAGTAATGTGCCATCTGCATGAGTGCTGCGGAACAACTGATTGGCTTCCGGCATAACGGTAGGGGGATAATATTGTATCTTATTAAAATTAATCCATTTTTTATATTCGGCGCATTCTGTTTTTTTGGGACATTATCACAGTGGGGAAAAAATTGAAATACTATTTGAATGTAAAAATGTGTAATTGTTTTCATAGCAAAGTGAACTGAATGACCTATCCGCAGATCTTGTTGAATAAGTCATTTTTTCATCCGCTTGCCGGAAGGCCAGGCGGGATTTAACATCTCATTTTAAAGAGTGACTGATTCCAGCGAACGGATATCAAATCCGAGCTTTATACAGCCATATGTAAAATAAATCTTTGGGTCGGCTTTGTACTTACGAGCGGAGCAGCGTGTTAAAAAAATGCCTATTTAGACCATTATAGCTGCCGCTTAGCACATAACCTGTTGAAATTAGTGCACATCGGGTGTCCATTATTTTATAATTACGCACCCGAATAGAGCTCAATAAATTCTTAACTAATTGAAATAATACGATATTCAAAAAATACCCCCATCTGGCACAGATTCTGCACACCTAAAAAGAGCCTGCAACAAATATCCCCGGCCGCTTGTCTCCTTTTACGAGGGAATTATATGAAGGATGAAAAAAGAACGGTTTTGATTGTCGATGACGAGAAATTGGTGCTGGATGTGGAAGCGCTGATGATGGAAAAGATGGGTTTTAAAACTCTCAAGGCCAGCAGCCCGGAAAAAGCCTATCGGATTTACGAGATCGAAAAGGATAATATCGACCTTGTGATCTTAGACATGATCATGCCGGGCGACAACGGTGCCGAGGCTTACCAGAAATTGAAAAAAATTAAACCTGGCATCAAAGTCCTGGTTTCATCCGGCTTCTGGTGTGACACACATGTTAATCAAATTCTGTGTGACCGGCCAAACAATTTCATTCAGAAACCGTTCAGGTTCGAAGAGCTCAACGAAAAAGTCGACTCCATCCTGTCAAAATAGTACAAAAAAAGCAGCGTATTTACTGAAGCTGCTTTTTTTATAGTCAAATCGTTAATTAGTTAAGTAGTCAATTAGTTTAATACATAGATAAAGAGACAAAGGGGACGTCCCTTTTGTTACTTTGTTACAAAGAAAAAAAGACCATAAAAATTCTCAATCTCTTCAGTTAGTGCTGAATGCGTCAAAGCTATGCTTTTTCCTTTATTTCTTTGGAAAAGACAATTTTACAATGTTTACAAAAATAAAAAAATCTATCCCTGTTTGTTAGCAAATATATTCCCAGACATATCCCAATGATATTTAAAATAGGGGACATAGACTTAAATATTACAAGCTCAAGTGGTATGGATACTAAAACAAATATTATTAATAAGAAGCCATATTTTTTTTTATCTCTTCTTTTAAGAATTAGACCGCATCTTGGACATGTACTAGCAGAATATTCTTCTTTTGAATTTTGCATTTTTTTGATCCGTTCCTCTAACTACCTTTGATATTCTGGAGGTATCACGCCCTCATAGTTTAAATCTAATATTTTTCAATGTGAAAAGATTTTATTTTTTTAATCAAAAAATATAGCATCATCATAATAGCTGGATTCATCATCTGAACATGGATCATTTGAAGTTATTGCCTCTTGTAGTATCTTATCTGTTAGACTTTCAACTTTTTCTCCTATCCCAAGTGCTTCGAAAACAACCCCCTGTAATAGCCCAACGCTGAAGCCGATAATTGCACCTCCTAATGCCGATGAGGCAGCTCCAATCCCTACCAGTGGCGTCCCCACTATAGCCCCTGTGATAGCTCCACGAGCGGCCCCAATCAAACCCTGAGTAATTATCCTTCTCCCAGCACTCAACCCATCGGGATCAACAAAATTAACCGGATCATTCAGCACGTATCCATATAGGTCCGTATCACCACCGGCGAAGAAGATGGGGTCTTTGGCCGTCCAGCGACCGATATCCGGGTCATAATCCCGATACCCGAACCTGACTAGACCCGTATCGCGATCATGCAGGCCGCCGGCAAAACCAAATGGGATCTTAAGCGCTTCATTGGTTTCAGCGATAATGTTGCCAAATGAGTCGTAGTCAATTTGTTTTACCACATTGCCAACTGAGTCTGCAACCACTCTGAGCGATCCCACCTGATCATAAATCAGATAGTAGGTAACACCTTCTGTGGTTACCGTCATGGGCATCCTATCATCGGCGTATTCAAAGCGCATCAGCAGATTGTCTGCGCCGTCGTAGACGGCCAGCAGCCGTGTTAGGCCCTGCCAGAGATATTTTTCGACAACGGAGCCATTTACTTTTTTAGCAATCCGGCGACCCAGGGGATCGTGTACGTATTCAATCAGGGTTTTATCAGGCAGAGTGACGCTTAAGAGCTCTCCGCGGGAAGAATAAGTGTAAGATGTTTCTTGAACTGGATCATCCGGATTGTCCGGATCAAGGTGATGGGTTTTAGTGGCTAAAAATCCATCAAAGTCGTATTTGTATTCCACATCACCGGCTGTCAGCAGATGATCTTCTTCGGAATATGCATATTGTCTGCTGTTGATCCCCCGCAGGGTATTTTGCATATAATTGCGTGTGGCATTGTGATCGTAGCGATATTCTTCGACCAGTGTGCCGTCTTTGACGACGGTCAGCAACCGGCCAACTTCATCATAGGCGTAGCTGTAGTTGGCTGCAATGCCGGCCACAGTTTCTTTTTTTTGGGTGATGCGGCCGTTTTTATCTCGGATAAGGCTCCAGGAGGCCACGCTGGTGCCGCCCAGATTGACCCCCTGCCCTTCCACTTCGCCATAGCCATTGAAGACGCGGGTCAGACTAAAATCACCGCCGGTAACCGATTCCGGCAGTCCGTTAGCCGCGTTGCGGGATACGACAAAACTGCCAGCTGTAGTTAACAGCCCGTCATTATCATAGGCATAATTGACCGTGTTGCCGGCATAGGAAAAAGCAGAAACATCAAAATCAGTGTTATAGGTGTAATTTAAAGATTGTTTCAGCATGCCGCTTAGCGTCTCTGATGTAACCAGCTTACCGTCATAGCCGTAAATGATCGCTTCGGTGCCTCTGGTGATGGATTCGATCTTGGTGCCGCACAAATAACTGTAGTCGATACTTCCTTCAGGGGTTTGCGTTTGTGTCAGTCGGCCGTTTTCATAAATATTACTGACCTGTCGGCCGGAAGGAAAGTTGGTTTGGATCAGCCGCCGGTCTTTGTCATAGATGTAACTGTAGCTTCCGCTTAAGGGCGTCGTGTAGAAATTATTATTGTTAACCTGGTTGTAGCCGAATTTGTGCTCGGTTCCGGCGGGGTTGATCAACATGGTCATATTGCCGTTGGCGTCATAGCTGAAATCGATAAAGTTACCATCAGGCCGGTTGATGCCTGTCACGCGACCGATGGGATCGTGTTCATAGGATGTCGTCCGGCTCTCGGGATCGGTCACGGATTCTAAAAATCCATCAGCCGTATAGGTAAAAGTTGATGAACGGGTGTCGGTGCTTACCGAAGCCAATCTGCCCTTCGAATCGTAAATATAACTGGTCGGATGCAGACCCGTAATGCTGACCCTTTCCAGCTGCAATGTCGCCGGATCATACAGTGATGTCACTGCCCTGCCTTCGGGTGAAACAACCGTCTTTTGCGCCGTCAGCGTGTTGTGCTCAATGGTTGTGGCTTTACCGTTAACCGTAGCGGTCTCGACAATCAGATCGGCAATCTCATCTTCGTCGGTATCGATGTAGCTCTTATCAATTGCGGTTAGTCTTTCCAATCCTGAAGGTGTGCTTTCGGTCACCTGTTTAGTGTATTTATATTTGTACTTGGAATCCAGGTCATAAAGGTATTCCAGCTCGGTGCCGCAGGCAAGTGAATGGTTTTCAGTCAACCCATCGTCGGACTGCACAAATTGTGTCTCCGCTCCTGTGGGATCGGTTATGGTTGAGGTGTATTTTCCGGTTGAATCAGTTTGATCGAGGAAAGAAGTGATATCATCTTCAGCCGATTGGATCTGCGTTAAAACCTCACCTTTTGCATTTACCTCACGGGTGTAGATCCAGTGACCGGCTTCCCCGTCCAGTACGTCTGTTAACCGTCCTTTATCATCGAAAACATGTTCATAAGCGTTTCCAGCCGGTTCGGTCTCCAGCAGCATCAACCCTTCTGATGTGTAATCAAAATCGTAGAAGCTGCCATCTGCATAGCTGATGCGCTTTAGGTGGTTATTCTCATCTATGCTCAATTCGGTCCGGATACCATCCGGTGAAATAATGGCGGTGGGCATGCTTGTTGCCGCATCGCGCTCGATCAGGATGGTGTTGCCAAGCGGGTCTGAAATGGCCGTTAGATTTTTTTCCTCATCATAATCAAAATCATACAACGAAACCCCTGTATGCAAATCAACTGTCTGGGTATGCCGCCAGTCGCTGGCCAGGATAAATCCCAGGCCGTTCTCCTCGGTAAATGAGAACGCAGATTCGGTGGTTCTTTCTTCTACCCCTGCGGTGGGTGAACTCACCTTGCGTACACGCCCGTTGAACATATCAGCGATGAACATATTTCCGGCATGGTCTATAAGGACATCTGTTGGCCTGTTAAGCTGTGCCATAGTTGCAAAAACACCATCCCCGGAATAACCGCCGTTTCTATTATTCAAACCGGCCACTGTTGTGATGACGCCATGGGTATCCACCTTGCGAATACTGTTATTCCATGACTCTGTAATATAGAGATTGCCCGCAGCATCCAGGGTTATCTCTTCGATCCAGTCGAGATAAGCCTCGGTCGCAAGACCGCCGTCGCCAACCGTCCCCCAAAGGCCGCCACCGGCAACAGTCGTAATGATGCCACTGGGATCCACTTTTCTGACCCGATATGTACATGCAATGTACATATTACCCTCATCATCTACAAAAACATCTCTGGGACTATCCAATTGAGCCTCGATGGCCGGTTCGCCGTCGCCTTCTGAACCAGGCGTGCCGGTGCCGGCAACCACGGTCATAACACCGGCAGGATCCATCTTTATAACCTTATGAGTGCTCACGGCAGCGTAAATGTTACCCTGGTTGTCAATATGCATCCCCTTGAAAGAAATCCCACTAAAGGAATAATCATCGGGTCCGCAGGCACCGACAACTGTGGATACCTCTCCGGCAGGATCTATTTTTTTGACACAGCCGCCATTGGCCCCACCATACCAATTATAATAAGCGCTGTAATAAATATTTCTCTGGGAATCGACAGCGATATATCCATTGTAACCCCAAAACCCAGACGCTCTTGCGTACAGGGTAACGATACCTTCTGTGTCCACTTTCAGAATGTAAGAACGCCAGTTTTGCCAGCCGGGATTATGGGAGCAGAAAATATATAGATTGCCTTCCATATCCATGGCGAGCGAACTGGGATTGGGTATTTTGGCCGCTGTTGCCGGCCCCCCCATACCTACAAGATAAGGGGATCCGCTGCCGTCTCCGGCATAGGTTTCAATGATTGAGGCAGTGTTTCTGATAACCGTGCCGTCTCCTTTGAGAAGCACGTTCTGACTCAAAGGACTCGCCTGATGATGGGCGGAAATAGTCCAGCCCTCAGCGATGGTGCCTTTGCCGATGATAATGGGTACTTTGCGGTCACTCCACAAAGTCGCTTCCTGCCGCGTGGGGACCGTTAAGGAATTAACGCCCGCCTGGCCAAAAGCCCTGCCTTCTGTATTGGGGCTGAAATATACTCCGTAGTAGACAAAGCCGATACGAATATGGGCGATGACCGAATCCTGCACAGGCCGACCCATATAATCAAGGCCATCCCATTCGATCTCGGCTACCTGATTGGGTTCCGGCGGCAGCTCGATTTCATATTTTTGGCCGGCCACTTGCGCTTCAACGACAATTTTAAGCAAACTCTCTGGCACGGTTTCCCCACTTACTGGAACGCTGATCACGGCCGGTTTATAACCGGGGACACGGCTGCTGGTGTAGTGCAGGGTCATATCCGTGCCCGGAATGGGGATGTCTTCATGAAAAACACGGCTGCGTTGCTCAACAAAGGAAGAAACGCATTGGATATCGTTGCGCGACTGACCTGAGGTTGGTCCGAATAAGCTTGCATCCTGTTGGTCTACTACCAGTGAACCTTCTGCATTTGAGATAATGGCATCTGCCGGCGGGCCGAAGGGCCAGTTGCAGTCAAAAGGAGTAAAATGTTTCATCTCCACCCGCCAGAAAGTGGCGCCCGGCGCATAGCGCTGGCTGTCCTCAAGCCCTTTAATTTCAGAGCTAAAAGAACTGTCCCCATCCAGATCATCCGGCTGCCCATCCCCATCGGCATCCAAAGCATCCGCCACTCCATCGGCGTCAGTGTCTAACAGTTGAACCACCACGCCGTTTTCCGAGGGCACCCAGACCCCTTTATCGCGGTCGTAGTACCCCACCGGCACGATGGAGCCCACCGGAAAGCCCAGGAAATTGTCGATAAAGGTCGTGACCGGTTTGTCGAAGCGCACACGCTCAACGCCATCCACGCTGACTTCAGCACAATAGGTAAAAGCCGAGTTGGGTGGCAGTTTGGCAGGCATGGATTGCGGGGTCTGATATTCGGTGGCCCGGGTGGTGATGGTGGTCAACTCCTGCACATCGTTGCCTTGCTCATCCACCAGATAAGCCTTGTTGTCACCGCTAAATACCATCGTGACAGCGCGCTTGCCGGATCCATCGACGACATCTTCGCTTTTGTGCGTGACAACGGTGTCGGCATCGCCGTCAAACGTCAGGGTGGTGGCAATCGGATCCTCTGAGATCATGACAACGGTTTCGGCGATAGCATTGTCGTTCCAGGGCACATCCACTTTGCGCTGGGCAGAAATCAGCCCCTGCTTTTGGTATATGACCGTCAGGGTCCCACCGCCCTCCACCGGAATCGAAAAGCGGCCCTGATCATCAGTGGCAACGCTGCCGTATTCCGCGTAGCTGTGAATGGTGATCATCACGCCTGCAAGCGGTTGCTGATTGGGATCTTGCACCAATCCGGTGATCAGCGAAAACCGTTCGGGGTCGTATTGCTCGACTGTTGCATCCTCCGGCACCAGATCTTCATACTGCTCACCGTAAGAGCCTTCGGGTTGGGGTTCAGGGCTGGCGATTACCTGAACCGTAATCTTGGCATTGGAAGAACCGGCCAGCCCGGTGACTGTTAGCGTATAGGTGGTGGTGTGTTCCGGGGAAACAACCGTGCTGCCATTAACGGCAACAGTACCGATGCCATGATCGATATGGGCGGTTTCTGCGCGCATGGAATTCCAGGCCAGGGTGCTGGATTGGCCCAGTTCGATGGTTTCCGGTGAAGCGTTAAAATAAACCGAAGGCGGCTGGTTTTCAGGCCCCAGAGAAACGGTTAGATCCACCGCAGAATTTTCCTCTACAGAGGCTCCGGCTTCCGGATTCTGACTGATCACAGCGCCTTCCGGCACGGTTTCACTGTAATCGGTTGTGATCGTGCCCACGTCCAGCATAGCATTCCGAATGGCAGCTTCAGCCTCTGCCTGCAGCCATCCGACCACATCGGGCACGTCGACCATTCTTATGGTGGCGGTGATCACTACCTCGTCAGCCGGGCTGTCA
>JASFIV010000218.1:0-8127 GCA_050122475.1 Desulfobacterales bacterium
CGATTTTAAGAACACCGCATGCTACCATCAAGGCCGACTGGTTGGACGAGGGGGCTTTTGCCTCACTGGTGGATTATGACTCCTACTGGGATCCGGCAGCCATGGCGCAAGCGGCCAAGTTCTGTACAGACGATACCGCCCAACTGAGACTCTATCAGCAGATGGGGTATTTTAAAAACATTCCAGAGATTCATGCCGACTTGGGAGAACTGGCAAGCGGGCAAAAACCCGGGCGTCAATCTCATGATGAACGCACCATGACCGCCAATCTGGGCCTGGCACTGGATGATATGGCGGTTGCACCCCTTCTATACAAGCGTGCCGTCGAGAGAGGAATAGGCACTTGGTTGGATTTATAAGCATTAATTTGGGAAACAATCGGTCAGTAGTCCGTCGTCCGTTGTCCGTTGTTTAGGTCAGTCTGCAACGGACAACCAACTACGGACCACTAACAGCCCACTATCTCCCAAAATTTTCAGAGAAGAGGGATGATAAATGAGCAAAAAATCGTTTGATATAATAATTATTGGTGGCGGCATTATGGGCAGTGCCACAGCTTATTACCTCATTTCTGCCGATCCAGCGCTAAAAATCGCCGTGGTTGAGCGCGATCCGACTTACGAGCGGGCTTCTACCACGCTTTCGATGGCCAATGTCCGCACCCAGTTCAGCTTAAAAGAAAACGTTCAAATCTCCCAGTACACGATCCGCATTCTTAAATCCTTCGAAGAAGATATGGTGGTAAATGGTGAGCAGCCTAAAATCTATTTCCGGCAGGAAGGCAATCTTTTTTTGGTGGCAGCCGAGGATGAAAAAGCCGCGCGGCGGGCGCTACACATGCAAACGCAACTCGGTTGCCAGGTTGAATGGTGGTCAAATCAGCAAATTAAGGAACACTATCCACTGTATGAACCGCGGCCATTTGTCGGCGGAACCTTTGGCCCGGATGACGGCTATTTTGATGCCTATGCGGTCTTGATGGCCTACAAGGCCAAGGCGCGCTCATTGGGTGTCAACTATTTAAAGGACGAGGTCGTCACTATCAACACATCCAAAGAACAGGTAGCCGGTGTTCAATTGGCAGGCCAAGGGTCGCTTGCCTCAGCCCGTGTGGTCAACTGCGCCGGGGCCTGGGCCGCCGATGTGGCCAGGACAGCCGGTGTTCACCTTCCGGTCGTTCCGGTCCGGCGCCAGGTTTTTGTACTCGATACAGCCGTTAAATCTGAAAAACCATTGCCCCTGACCATTTTGCCTTCGGGACTGTATTTTCGTTCTGAAACCGGCGGATTGATCCTGCTCGGCAAATCACTGGAAGACGATCCGATCGGAATCTCTTTTAGCTGGGACGAGCAGCGATTCATCGACGATCTTTGGCCGGAACTTGCTGAATTTGTTCCCAAGTTTGATACACTCAAGGTGGTACGCGGTTGGGCCGGGCTTTACGCCGTTAATACCCTGGACGGCAACGCGATCCTCGGGCAATGGCCGGAGCTCAACGGAATGTATCTGGCAAACGGATTTTCCGGTCATGGCCTGCAGCAGGGACCCGCGGTAGGTCGTTATTTGAGCGAACTTATCTTAGAAAAACCAGTATCACTCGACCTTTCCATCTTTGCCCCACAGCGTATACTTGAGAATCGGGCATTGAGCGAAAGTGAGCTGGTTTAACATTTTCTGAATATTAGGTCTTGACTAATGCTCAAATGTTGTTTAAATAAGCGCCAAACCTTTTGAAGACAAATCACCAACTAAATCTTATTTAGCATTGATTTCAACATATTGGCAAATCGGTCATAAAAATCGGCAACGATTGTTTGACATTTTAAGCCATTGAGATTATAGCATAATGGTTTCAGACAACCATTCATATGCCGAAAGGAGGTGATGTAATCAATTAAAATCGTAACTGCTTGTTAGAACGATCAACGTATCAAACGTTCGTTATTTATAATGAAAGGAGATCGAAAAATGAACCGAAAGTTCGTACTGATGTTGGCATTTGTATTCGTTGTTGCTTTTGCATTTAGCGCGCAAGCAGCAGATCCCATGGGAGAGGTGACACTGCGCCCAGGCGAGCCCATCCACATTGCCTATTGGGTTGTCATTTCAGGTCCAAACACATCTCTAGGCACCGATGTGGTCCGCGGCATTGAGCTTGCGATGGACGATTTCGGTGGACAAATCAAAGGCTTCCCGCTCAAGCTTTCCGGCCAGGATGCCGGCTGCAGTGCCGAGGGCGGCCAGGCGGCCGCAACGAAACTGGCGGCCGATCCGACTATTGTGGCGGCCATCGGCTCCACCTGCTCCAGTGCCGCCAAACCCGGTGTACCCATTCTGTGGAAGGCCGGCATTCCGACCGTATCGCCTTCAAACACTGCTCCGTTCCTGACCGATCCTAACCGCGGTTCAGGCTATGACGGCTACGCGCGCACCTGCCACAACGACAAGATCCAGGGCGCAGTCGCGGCTCAATTTGCCTTCAATGAGAAGGGTCTCAAAGCAGCAGCCACCATCCATGACGGCAGTGTTTACGCCGAACAGCTGGCCCAGGTGTTTGCCGCAACCTTCAAAAAATTGGGCGGCACCGTCACCTCCATGGAAGCCGTTTCCCCCAACGATACCGACATGCGCCCAGTGTTGACCAAGATCGCCACCGGCAAGCCGGATATCATCTATTATCCGATCTTCATTGCCGAAGGCGGTTTTATCACCCGTCAGTCCAAAGAGATCTCCGGTCTGGAAAAGACCGTGCTGATGGGCGCCGACGGCATGTTCTCGCCGGACTTCTACAAAGCAGCCGGCATGGCGGCTGTGGGCATGTTCCATTCCAGCCCGGATTTCGCTGCATTCGCGGGCGGATATCAAGACTTTTTGAAGAAACACCAGGCAAAATACGGTGAAAAACCCATCGCCCCGTTCCATGGCCATGCCTATGATGCCACCATGATGATCCTCACGTCCATTGACAAAGTGGCCGTCAAAAAAGGCGACAATCTGGTCATCGGCCGTAAGGCGCTGCGCGATGCACTGTTGGCCACTTCAAATATGCAAGGCTTGACCGGTAAGATTAACTGTGACCAGTACGGCGACTGCGCTGATCCGAAAATCGCGGTTTATCAAACCTCTGAAGAAAACGTTAAAAAGCTGGTAACGCCGACCAAGCCTTACTGGAAAATTTATTAATCTGAATCGAAGAAGCCGGCCCCTTCGGGTGCCGGCTTCTTCTTTAAGACTTGACCAGAGCCGGGTATTCAGAGAATACCCGGCTCTACCTGCAAGATGGGTTTTCCCCGACCGTTTGCCGCATCTCAAAACTCTCGATATATCCTTCTGAGGGAAAACGCACGCGATCACAAGGCAAACATCAGGCTCGCAAGAACCAAGAGGAAACAAAACAATGCTGCAACGAATTCGTGAACGGATCACACCCACCGATGTGGTCATGTACTTGATCGGCGGCGGGCTGTTGTTTCTGGTGATTTGGGGATCAATCGCCACCCTGATCAAAGGGACCTATACCACCCGGCACTGGATCGACTTTGTCATCTTCGGCCTGGCCCAGGGCAGCGTGTATGCGCTGATCGCCACCGGTTATACCATGGTCTACGGCGTGTTGCGCATGATTAACTTCGCCCACGGTGAAGTCTTCATGAGCGGACCCTATACGGCCTATTTTGTGGCTGCCTATTTTTACCGCAGCGGCTGGCTGGATGCCCAGCCCATCCCCTGCTTGGCCGTCATATTCCTGGTGTCCATGGCCGTATCGGTTACGATTGCCTTTTTTCTGGAGCGGATTGCCTACCGGCCCCTTAGAGGCGCCCCGCGGCTCATCCCATTGATCACCGCTATCGGTGCTTCTTTTTTCCTGCAATACCTGTTTCGGGGGCTATATGGTTCCAGCTTCCAGGCCTACCCGGACATCGCCATGCTGGAAGGCCACTGGATGATCGGCAATATTCGCATTCTCAAGTTTCAGGCCATTGTCATCGTAGCCGCCGTCGTGCTGATGTTCGCCCTGTACTCCTTTGTCATGAAAAGCCGCATCGGCAAGGCCATCCGGTCGGTTTCCGAAGACAAGGAAGCTTCAGCCCTGATGGGCATCGACGTTGACAAAATGATTTCCATGACCTTTGTGGTCGGCGGCGCTGCCGCCGGTGCAGCCGGAGTGCTGTATGCCATTATGTTCAAACAGGTGCATTTTTTCATGGGTTTCATCCCGGGCATCAAGGCCTTTACGGCCGCGGTTCTGGGCGGCATCGGCAATATCCCGGGCGCCATGCTGGGCGGCATCTTCCTCGGCCTGATTGAATCCGTGGGCCCCAGTTTGTTTCTCGACGGACTGGGTATCGTGGCTCCCTATCAGTTAAAGGACGCGATTGCCTTTACCATGCTGGTCATGGTGCTGATTTTCCGGCCCACCGGAATTCTGGGCGAACGACTGGCGGTTAAAAAAGCCTAGTAAGTAAATTTTGCATCAGAATTAAAGAGATCGTGCAAAATGCATTTAATCATTTTAATGTCTGAAAGGACGATTTTAGCAAAATGAATCAGGATCAATCTCCCTGGCGTTATGCAGTCAATATCGGGCTGATAGCAGCCTTGACGGCAGTGATGCTCTCTCTGATCGGTATGGTTGAGGCCTTTAACAAACGTGACATCATTTACAAGGTCGCAACCATGGGTAACACCTTGCTGCTGCTGACCACCATATTTCTCAGTTATATATCGGCTAGTAGAGCAGGTCGTGACCGGGCTGCAACCGCCGTCGGCACCGCTATCCTTACCGGCGTGATAACCGCAGCCGGTATCGCTCTGCTGGTGACCATCGGCAAGACCATCAACCTGCGTATGATGTTTATCAACGCCTCGCCTTCGCTGTATCAGATATTGACCTTTTATCTGGGACCCAAGCTGGGCATCCCGTTGGTGCTGCTGGGCGGTGCTCTGAGCGGTCTATTTGCCGGCTTGCTTTTCCTGGCGCCGGCTATCGTCCGCAAAATGCTCATCACGGCTCTCAGCAGTGTGGTCATCGCCGGCGTGCTGCAGGACACGCTGCGGCCGGTTATCTCTCTGTGGGGACCACTGGCCAGCATCAACCTGTTTTTGTTTGCACCCAATGGACTGGCCCTCAAAGGAGCCATTGGATTGTTCATTTTGGTCGCAATCGCTGTTTTTTTGTGGAACCGCAAAGGCGGCAGCGTGAAAACCAAAGTGGAAGGGCTGCCTGCCGGTCAACAGCGGACCATCAAACTTGCCGGCGGGCTGGTTATCGTATTTGTGCTTTTGATTTTGCCCAAAATACTGGGATTATTTCTCAGCGAGGTATTGACCATTGTGGGTCTTTACGTGCTTTTGGGTCTGGGTCTGAATATCGTTGTGGGATTTGCCGGCTTGCTGGATCTGGGCTACGTGGCCTTTTTTGCGGTGGGCTCCTATGTGGTCGCTATTCTGACCTCCCCAGAACTGGGGTTTTTCAATCTGGGCTTCTGGACGGCCCTTCCCATCGTGGTTGTCGCGGGCATTTTATCCGGCGTGCTGCTGGGGGTACCGGTGCTCAAAATGCGCGGCGATTACCTGGCCATCGCCACGCTGGGATTTGGTGAAATCATTCGGATTCTGGTTTTGTCCGACTGGCTACGGCCGTGGATCGGCGGAGCCCAGGGCATCGGCCAGATTCCCAACATCAATGTGTTCGGGTACACCTTTACCACCCCGCAGCAGGTCTATTATTTCATTTTGGCCGGCTGTCTGCTGGTCGGATTTATCTCCTGGCGCCTGCGGGACTCCCGCCTGGGACGGGCCTGGATGGCCGTGCGCGAGGATGAGGACGTGGCCCAGGCCATGGGTATCAACCTGGTGGCCACCAAACTGATGGCCTTTGCCACCGGCGCCGGCTTCTCGGCCCTGAGTGGGGCCATTTTTGCCACCAAAATCGGCTCGGTTTATCCCCACAGCTTTAATGTCATCGTTTCCATCAACATTGTCTGTCTGATCATTGTCGGCGGCATGGGCAGCATCCCCGGCGTCATCGTGGGCGCCTTTGCCCTGGTCGGCCTACCCGAGCTGCTGCGGGAATTTGCCGAGTACCGTCTGCTGGTGTATGGGGCCGCATTGGTTGCCATGATGCTACTGAAGCCGGAAGGATTGTGGCCGGATGTCAAACGGCGGCGCGAGCTGCACATAGAAGAAGAGGAAGAGGAATCTGATGCTGAGGCGTTGGAAAGCGCCACGGCAGGCACCTAGGAGATAAGCATGGCCATTTTGACAACAAAAAGACTCACCAAACAGTTCGGCGGTCTGGTTGCCATTGACAATCTGGACATGGAAGTCAAGGAAAACAGCATCCATAGCGTCATCGGGCCCAACGGGGCGGGTAAAACCACTTTGTTTAATTGCATCACCGGTTTTTACAAGCCCGAGTTCGGCGAAATAGACCTCATGGACCACTCCCTGGTAGGGTTGTTGCCCGACCAGATTGTGCGCCTGGGGATTGCACGAACCTACCAGAATATTCGCCTGTTCCCCGCCTTGACGGCGATGGAAAACATTCTAGTGGGCCTGCACACCCATCTTAAAGCGCGGTTTTTGGGGATCGTCATCGGAACCCCCGGTACGCGCAAAGAAGAGCAGAACGCCGATGAAGAAAGCAGCCGCTTGCTGCGGTTTGTTAATCTGGCCGGCAAAGGCGAGCTGCTGGCCAAGAATCTGCCCTATGGAGAACAACGCCGGCTGGAAATTGCCCGCGCGCTGGCCACCGATCCAAAAATCTTGTTGTTGGATGAGCCCGCCGCCGGTATGAATCCAAAAGAGACCCAGGAGATGATGGACTTTATTCAACACCTGCGGGATGAGCTGGGAATCACCATCATCTTAATCGAGCATCAGATGAAGGTGGTTATGGGCATTTCCGAAACCGTCACCGTTCTGGACTACGGTGAAAAAATTGCCGAAGGCACACCCGCTGAAATTCAAAAGAACCCCAAAGTGATCGAGGCCTATCTGGGAACAGGAGCGGCATCTGCGGATGCTGCCGCCTAGATGAAAAACTAGGAGGACGCTTACAATGGCCATGCTTGAAGTTGAAGGAATCCACACCTATTACGGGCACATCCATGCGCTCAGGGATGTGTCGGTAAACGTCGAAGAAGGCGAGATCGTGACCATCATCGGTGCTAATGGTGCGGGCAAAAGCACCATGCTCAAAACCACCAGCGGTCTGTTAAAGCCCCGCAAAGGATCGATCCGCCTGAACGGCGAGGAACTCACCCAGCTGCGACCCCACAAAATCGTTGAAAAAGGTGTGGTCCAGGTGCCCGAGGGCCGTCGCATTTTCGGAACCCTGACAGTTATGGAAAATCTGGACATGGGCGCCTTCATCAGCACCGACAGTCAAAAGAACAAAGAAAACTTAGAGCGGGTTTTGGGGCTCTTTCCTCGGCTTAAGGAACGCAGCAAACAGGTGGCCGGAACCCTCAGCGGCGGCGAACAGCAAATGCTGGCCATGGGCCGTGCGCTGATGGCCAATCCCAAAGTCCTCTTGTTGGATGAGCCCTCCATGGGTCTTGCACCGGTACTGGTGGATGACATTTTTGATACCATTCGTCAGTTGCATGATGCGGGAACCACCATCTTGTTGGTTGAGCAAAATGCCCGTATCGCTTTACAGGTGGCCAGCCGTGGCTATGTGCTGCAGTCGGGATCGGTTGTTCTGAGCGATTCCGCCGAAAACCTGGAAAAAAATGAAATGGTCCGCGAAGCCTATCTGGGAGAATAAAAAAGATTTCGGATTGCGGATTTTGAATTAAATCTTAAAGCAATTGAAGTGTAAGTTCCTGCCTTAGAATTACGACTGCTTTTTAAAACCCATTATTTCAGCACAACCCATACCCTATACCAAATAGCCAATACCCAATATCCAGCACATTGTGACGACTGAGTATGCAGGCATTGGTATGATATCTGTTCATCAGGCGCTGATTTAATTCATTCATTTAGTAATCCATATCATCAGCAAAAAATGCCTGAAACAGACCAAAGCTTTAAGGCCGCCCCACTACCGCAGCATCATGTTCGGCAGGAAGATGGCCAGCTTTGGAAAAAGAATGATGAAAAAATCCACTACAAATA
>JASFIV010000219.1:0-8068 GCA_050122475.1 Desulfobacterales bacterium
TCTGGTTTTACCGACACCTGGAATTCCATCCAATTCTGATTGCAAAGCAGCTTTTCCTCTGCGTTTGCGGTGAAAGGAAATTGCAAAGCGATGCGCTTCGTCTCGGATGCGTTGCAAGAAGAGAAGCAAATCTGCATCCTTGCCGAAAGCAATCGGATTGCTACGGTGCGGTTTAAATATTTTATCCAGGGTTTGCCCTTTTTTTTCGTCCTTTTTTGCAATGGCAATCATATCAAACTGATTCTCCAGAGCCAGCTCTCGCATGACCGCCTGAGCAATGCTCAACTGCCCCCGACCCCCATCAACCATGAGCAGATCCGGACCGGGTCCAGATTCGGGCTGCGACTTTAATTTCCCCAGTCGCCGGCTTAAAACTTCATTCATATAGGCGTAGTCATCCTGTATATCAACGGCCTTGATTTTAAACTTGCGGTAGGCTGATTTGCGGGGCTTGCCTTTTTCAAAAACCACCATACTGGCAACTGCCTGCGCTGCGCCGATATTGGAGTTGTCGAAGCACTCGATGCGTTCGGGCAGACGCGACAGTTTAAGCTTTTTTTGAAGACGCAATAACAATTCCATTTCAGCACTGCGGGCTGCTATTAGCCCCTTGAGCTCGTTTTCAGCATTGCGCAAGGCCATGGTCAACAATTTGGCTTTTTCGCCTCTTTTGGGATTCAGGATTTTTACTTTTTGGCCCTGTACGGCTTTGAACCAGTCTTCGATCAGCCTGGCGTCCCGCATTTCAACCGATACCAGGATCTCTTTGGGCAGCCTAACCGGTTTCTCGTAATATTGGCGGATAAAAGTGCCCATGGCTTCTTCGTCGGTTGAGATGGTTTCTTCAAAGCTAAAATGCCGAGTCCCTTTCAAAAAGCCCCCAACAACGTTAAACACCATAACCAGTGCCCAACCCTTGGAGCGAACAATTGCAAAGACATCTCGGTCCTGAAAATCGGTCGTCACAGCGATTTGCTTTTCAATCGTTCTTTGAAGTGAAAACATCTTATCCCTGAGACGGGCGGCTTTTTCAAATTCTTGAGCCTGGGCGGCCCTGTTCATTTGCTGTTTAATTTTGGCAATCAAATCCTTGGTGCGACCATTCAGAAACATGATGGCTTCATTAACCTGTTCCCGGTAGACCTGGGGATCGACATCCATGCAACAGGGTGCCAGGCAGCCTTCCATTTGGCAGTGAAGACACGGTCGTGTGCGCGTCTTAAAATCCTTGGCCCGACATTTTCGCAATTTAAAAGTCTTATTAATGGTTTTAAGGGTTTCACGGACGGCATGGGCAGAAGCGAACGGTCCGAAGTAATTGGCATTGTCTTGCCCGATTTTACGTACGATGGTGAAACTTGGATAATCCTCCTGCAGGTCCAGTCTCAAAGAGGGATATCGTTTGTCGTCCTTTAGGACCACGTTGTAACGCGGTCGGTAGCGCTTGATCAGATTAGACTCCAGAATCAAGGCCTCTTTCTCATTGCCGGTGATGATGGTATCAAAATCGACAATCTTTTTAACCAGCACACCGGTCTTCATGTCGGTATGGCCGCTATTTTTAAAATAAGCCGCCAGCCGTTTTCTTAAATCGCGGGCTTTACCGATATAGATGATGGTGTCATGGTCATCTTTTAGCAAATACACGCCCGGCTCATGAGCGATGCGAGCGAGTTTATCGATAGGGTCTAGTGCTGTTTGCTTTATATTTTTCATCTGTAACTGCCAATATAGAGTGCCTAAAATGACTAAAATGAGCTAAAATGCCTAAATTTATGGCTTCGCTGCGCTCTGTCTTTTATTTTAAAAATGATAGAATTCCTCAATTTTAGGCATTTTAGCTCATTTAAATTTTAGCTCATTTGTTGTCGTTAGCTCTAAAAAAAGATAAACACTGAGCGAAATTATTTAGCTTTTGTTTAGACCTCCAGAACAATCAGCTTCTTCAGCCTTTGAATTTGATCGCGCAATGCAGCAGCTTGCTCAAATTCCAGAGCCCGGGCTGCTGCGCGCATTTCACTTTCCAGCGATTGAACGACCGCATCCAAGTCGTCTAAAGATTTGTATTCGCTGATATCATTTGCCACTTCATATTTAGGCGCAGCCGTTTCTTCTTTGGCGAAATCAAAGATCTGGGTCACTTCCTTACGAATGGTTTGGGGCGTAATCTGGTGTCGCTGATTGTATGCGTGCTGAATTTTTCGGCGCCGACGGGTCTCATCCATGGCCTGGCGCATGGAACGCGTTACGGTATCGGCATACAACAGGACCGCTCCGCCGGCATTTCGCGCAGCGCGGCCAAAGGTTTGAATCAGTGACCGTGTTGAGCGTAAAAATCCTTCTTTGTCGGCATCCAGGATCGCCACCAGAGACACCTCGGGGATGTCCAATCCTTCACGCAGCAGATTAATTCCCACCAGCACATCAAATTCTCCCCGCCGCAGGTCTTGAATAATATCCATGCGCTCAAGCGTTTTGATGTCCGAATGAAGGTATCGAACGCGAATACCTAAATCCGAATAATATTCGGTCAGGTCTTCAGCCATTCGTTTGGTCAGGGTGGTGACCAGTACCCGTTCATCACGCTTTTGGCGGATTAAAATTTCTTCATACAGATCATCCACTTGATTTTGAGCGCTACGGACCATCACTTCCGGATCGATCAGACCGGTCGGGCGGACAATCAGCTCTATCACCGCATCTTTTGCTTGCGACAGTTCATATTCAGCCGGTGTGGCCGATACGTATACCACCTGGGATATGCGGGCTTTGGATTCTTCAAATTTAAGCGGGCGGTTGTCCAGAGCTGACGGCAGGCGAAAACCATATTTGACCAGGGTTTCTTTGCGAGAGCGATCCCCGCGATACATGCCGCGTAACTGGGGAATGGCGATGTGACTTTCGTCGATAAACAGCAGATAATCCTCTGGAAAATAACTGAGTAAGGTCGGTGGGGGGGCGCCGGGCTTACGCCCGGTCAGATGCCGGGAATAATTTTCAATCCCGTGACAGTAACCCAGTTCCTGCATCATTTCCAGGTCAAACTGCGTGCGCTCCTCGATACGCTGTGCCTCGATTAACTTGTTTTCATCTCTGAAATAGTCAATACGGTGCTTGAGCTCGTCCAGTATCGTATCCACCGCTTTTTTGCGGGTGACTCTGGAGGTTACATAATGACTGGCCGGAAAAATGGTAGCCCGCTTTAAGCGTTTGAGGACCTTGCCTCTGAGGGCGTCAATCAATGCAATGTTTTCGACTTGATCACCAAAAAAATCGATACGGATGGCCCGGTCTTCTTCGTAGGCCGGAAAAATTTCCACCCGGTCTCCCCGCACCCGAAAAACGCCCCGGTAAAAATCAACATCATTACGCTCATAGTGCATTGATATCAAATCATACAAGAGCGTATCCCGCGAAAATTCCATGTCGATTTCAACATCCACCCGCATGGCCAGATAATCTTCTGGTGCGCCCAGGCCGAAAATACAGGACACGCTGGCCACCACCACAATGTCTCTGCGCGACAAAACCGAACGGGTGGCGGAATGACGCAGTTTGTCAATCATGTCGTTGATGGATGAATCTTTTTGAATGTAGGTATCGGTGGAGGGGATATACGCTTCGGGCTGGTAATAATCATAGTAGCTAACAAAATATTCGACGGCGTTTTCCGGAAACAGCTGTTTAAACTCGTTGTACAGCTGGGCAGCCAGAGTTTTGTTCGGCGCCAACACAAGCGTCGGCTTGCTGACATGGGCAATGACGTGCGCCATCGTAAATGTTTTGCCAGAACCCGTTACCCCCAACAAGACATTGTGACGACGCCCGTCTTTGATAGCGCGGCTGAGCGCTTCAATCGCTGCGGGCTGATCTCCGGTCGGCTCAAAATCGGAAACAAGTTTAAAAGCTGTCATAACCAAAAGTGGATTTCAAAAATATTTTGAAAAGTCAGGTTTATCAACGTTATTGGCTTTATACAAACTACAAGGAATAATGGAAAAGTGGCATGTTGGAATACGGGTCAAAACCGATAACGGCTGTTAGAACGTTCTTCTGTCTTTGCATCATTCCACTCGCTCGACCTAGAGGCTCTCGACAGGTTGGGAGCAAAGTCAACGAAAGTAACTTAATCAGTCTGGCTGTTTAATCAATCAAGGCAATACACATTGCGGCGATGCCCTCCCCTTTCCCAATCACGCCCAAACCTTCGGTGGTCGTCGCCTTGATATTGACTTCAGCCGGACTGATGTTCATTGCATCAGCCAGTTTGGTTTGCATTTTCTGGCGATGGGGAGCTAATTTGGGTGCCTGGGCAAACAGGGTGGTATCCAGATTGACGATCCGGAATCCTTTGTCGGTCAACAATTGGCAAGTTTCAGTCAAAAGCTTCAGGCTGGAGATGTCTTTATACTGCGGGTCGTTGTCTGGAAAATGGGTTCCGATATCGCTCAAACCGGCGGCTCCGAGTAGTGCATCACAGATGGCATGCGAGAGCACATCGGCGTCTGAATGGCCCAGCAAGCCCTTTTCATAAGCAATGGATACACCGCCGAGAATTAGGGGGCGCCCCTTTACGAGACGGTGGATATCATAGCCAATTCCGATGCGCATCGCATCTTCCTTCCGCTAAATAATCAATGATAACTTTATTTTAACAGCTTATTTAATATCATAAAGCCCTTCGTAAGGAAACCGGATTTATTTTTTATTATACTTGACCGCGCGGGTTTGGGCAGGTTATCCATTGGCACGCTGATTTAAAATTCGATTCCCAGTGACATCTGACAAGGTTTAAATCGATATGGTTTACTGAGCACAATTTGTGGAGACCGATCATGGATGTAAAACAATTGATGGCAGCTATTCGAAAAGGCGCCCAATTGGACATCAACGAGGCTGAAGCGAAAGCGCTTTTGCAAGAATTTGACGTTCCGGTTGTCCCCGAAACGATTGCTGAGGATACAGAGCAAGTTGTCCGCGCTGCCGAAGCATTTGGCTATCCGGTGGTCGTCAAAGGACTGGGCCGCACATTGATGCATAAAACTGAAAGCGGATTGGTGCAGCTCAATATAGCCGATCGACAGGCGATAGAAAAAACAGTGGATACCATGAAAAAATCGGCCGGTGATGATCTGGAAGGATTTGTCGTTCAGCCGCAAATTCAGGGCAAAAGAGAGCTGGTGGCCGGTTTGTTTCGTGATTCCCAGTTTGGAGCGATTGTGATGTTTGGTATCGGCGGGGTATTCACCGAAGCGTTGGCAGATGTTACCTTTCGCCTGGCGCCAATCACTGAAACCGATGCAGCTGAAATGCTGACCGAAATACGGGCCAAGGCGTTACTGGGAGCATATCGCGGCGAGGAAGCGATCAATCGCCGGCAAATCATTCAAACCCTCATGGGACTGTCGCGTATCGCGGTGGAGCTTCCCCAAATTTCCGAGATCGATATCAATCCCCTGCTGGCATCTTCTGGTGGCAGGCTATGGGCCGTAGACGCTCTAATGATCCCAAGGAGCCAGACTGATGAAAAAGGGTCGTTGCCGCCACCTGTTTCTCCCGACGCCATTGGAGCCATCTTTTATCCCAAATCCATCGCTTTTATCGGGGCCTCGGCCCAGATGGGCAAATGGGGCCATATGCTAATGACCAACACCATAAGCGGCGGATACGAAGGCAAGGTTTTCCTGGTCAATCCCAAAACAGATACCATTGCCGGACGCAAAACTTACCCAAGTGTCTGCGATATAGCGGGTCCGGTTGATCTGGCGGTGGTGACCATTCCAGCCGCTGGTGTGCTGGATCTCATTCCCCAGCTGGAGGAAAAAGGCATCAAGAACATGTTGTTGATTACCTCAGGCTTTGGCGAAACCGGAGAAGCAGGCAAAAAGTTGGAAGCCAGACTGGTGGAGGCCGCCCGCAAAGCTGGCATCTTAATCCTGGGTCCCAACACCATGGGTATCTGCAACCCGCATATCAATTTCTACTGCACCGGGTTTCCGGCCAAACCCAGAGCCGGCTCGACCACCATGGTGTCGCAATCCGGCAATATGGGGGTGCAGCTGCTGGCATTTGCCGAGCAGCAGGGCATTGGTATTCGGGGCTTCTGCGGTTCGGGTAATGAAGCCATGATGTGCATCGAAGATTACCTGGATGGACTGGAAGTCGATACCCTGACCCGAACGGCGGTTTTGTATGTGGAAAGCGTCAAAAACGGACGGCGCTTCTTTGAAGGCGCACGGCGGGTGGGTTGTAAAAAGCCGATCGTGCTCCTCAAGGGTGGCGAAAGCCAAGCCGGCAAGCGCGCCGCAGCCAGTCACACCGGAGCCCTGACCACCGACAAGCAGGTGTTTGATGCCGTCTGCCGACAGGCTGGCATTGTTAAAGTCGACGTACCTATGGAGTTGCTCGATCTGGGAGCGGCTTTTTCATCGCTGCCTTTGCCCAAAGGCAATCGAGCAGCCATCATGACTCTGGGAGGCGGCTGGGGGGTGGTAACCGCTGATCTGTGCGCTCGTTTTGGGTTGGATGTGATTGAGCTTTCTGCAGATATTATTAAAGCCATCGACCAGATTCTGCCACCCTACTGGAGCCGTTCCAATCCCATTGATCTGGTGGGTGAACGGGACCCGAACATTCCCAAGGCTGTTCTTGAGCTACTGCTCAAATGGGAGGGTTGCGATGCCGTGATTAATCTGGGAATTGTCGGACGCCGGCAGATGCTTAAAAGTCACGGGGCGTCGGTATTAAAGGCGGACCCCACTTATTCCGCTGAATTTATCAAAAACATTCACACAGAATTTAAAAAAGTTGAAAAAGATTATATTGCTCAGATCGTTGACTTAATGGAAACTTATCAAAAGCCGGTTTTCGGGGTCAGCATGCTGCCGGATGAAAAACACCAGACGGTCTATCCGCATAAGAAGCATGAATTCAAGGGCGTATTTTTCCCGACACCGGAGCGGGCGGTGGGTGCTCTGGCCAAAATGGTGCAGTATCAGAGATTCGTGAGTCGAGACCTGAAGGAATGAAATATATTCTCACGCAAAGCCGCAAAGACGCAAAGGATAAAAAATTAATAATTACTATAAATTAAATGATTTATTTTGAAGTAAAACTTAATATACGATTTTGGCTTGTGCAGCCATCCAGTTCGTGATATGTAACCGCTTCTTTTGGTTTTTTATAGCCCTTGAATAATGATTGTTTAAATGCCGCAAATGAGCACGCAATGAATCCAATCGCCAAAAAACCGAACTATCAATTCGATTTTGACATCGGCACCCTCATCAAAAGTCCCTGTCTGAATTGCCCTTACAGATCCCTGTTCCCTGAATGCATGCAATCCTGCCGCCTTTTGAACGATATTCAAACAGCTCTGGCAGAATCCATATCTTGTACCCGCCGATCGTAAGCCAGAAGACAGAAGTCAGAAAACATAGGTCAGAGGGCGGATATGAGATGCCAGATTCGGCGGGCACGCCTATACGTTAATTGACATTTGAATATCACAAATCTTCAGAGGCCCTTAAAAGTTTGGATGGAGATAACACAGTTTTTCGAGGAAATATTTTTATGCAGATATCATTTAAAGGTGTTGATATCATCTAATTCAGATCTAATCTGCATTTTTCCCAGCAATAGAAAAATCAATCATTTAAAGCAATCATTTCTTGCAGTTCAGACTTTGAATACCATCTGCCAGCTGCCATGACACCGCAGTTATCTTTTATATTTCCAACATCTTCCAAGGGATTTTTGTTAACCAAAATAAAATCTGCTCTTTTCCCTACCTCAATGGTGCCAAAGTCATCCCTTCCACTCATCGCAGCAACCGCCTTTGATGCATTCACTGTGCCGGTGGCGATGGCTTGATATGGGGTAAATCCACTTTCTGTTAGGACACGAAGTTCATCGTGCAAGCAGAAGCCGGGAACAATTCCCAAAATACCTATACCAGCATCGGTTCCCAAAATAAGAGGGACAAGTGCATTATTTAGCTCAGTTAAAAATATTTCCTGGACTTCAAAGAGGAAGTGCCAAAATTCTTTGAACTCTTTTATATATCCAA
>JASFIV010000220.1:0-8041 GCA_050122475.1 Desulfobacterales bacterium
TTGACCTCGTCCATAATCTTTCGACGCCTCATCGAATGGTTCGCTTGCGCTCGTCTCTCTGAGTCATACCTGCCACGATCCTTTGTCGTGACTTTTCCTAAACGCTCACTACCCTGGCTCTTTACCAGCGCAGCTTTAGGTGGTTTGAAGCCTGCTCCTGCAAGCCGGCTCCGAGGGGCCCACCCTCATCTTCTGTGCAGTTACGCACACTTTATACAAAGTGCGCTCGTGGCGCACTATATTGAGAAAATAACTAAACCGGGCGACTTGTGATACGCTTTTGTGAATCATTGGCTGATTTTTTATTTGAATGGTTCTTTAAAATACAATCTTCTGATCTAAAGATAGAAGAGCAGATTGCTTTGAGAAATCGGCAAATTCGGTTAAAACCGGTTTGCCGTCGGCCATTCCATTGCGGTTGTACCGGGCATCTTTTTGATAGACTTTTTGGGAAATAAATGTGATTTTGTGGCGGGTTAAATTTTCAAATTGCATAGGATTTTTATAAACGAATTGCTCGCATAAACCAAAAAGGAACATGTGTATGATTCATGTCATTGCCGCCATAGAACTGCAGCCCAATACGAGAGAGCACTATTTAAAGATCTTAAAAGAAAACGTGCCGAACGTTAAAGCCGAAGCCGGTTGTTTAAAATATGAGCCGGCGGTTGATATCGATTCCGGCTTACCGTTCCAGGAAACCATACGCGACGATGTGGTGACCATTGTAGAGGCCTGGGACAGTCTTGAACACCTGGTAGCGCATCTCAAAGCGCCTCACATGCAGTCATACCGGGATGCGGTCGCGAGTTATGTCAAGAAGGTCAGCGTGCAGGTCATGGCGCCGGCGTAGACCACTTAAAAACATACTCACCAGAGTTGCGCCTCGCATGTAATTTAGGCCACAGTTTTTTTTTAAGTACCAAGCCTCTGGTTACTGGCTTCTGGCCTCTGGCTCCGAGCTAACTGAAAAATTTGGCTATGAAGGATGCATCCGATACAGATCGCTATACTATGCAGTGACATCTGGCCAGCAGCCTCGGCGCACAAGCCGAATGAAGTGGCTTCCGGCTTCGCTAAATCTACGCCGGACATGCGCAATGGCGGGCGGGTTTGCGTGAGGCTTATAATTTTAATTCAATTTAGGTATCTTGGGGACTTATGAATATAGTCTTTTCGGTATCCTATTGTTGAGCTCGATTTAACACGGGAGGTACCATTGAATGTGCGGTCGATTTGTGGGATACCGTCAACTGGATGAACTCAAAGAATTCTTTCCAATTGATCGTGCCAATTGCGATGTGACGGCCAATTTCAACGTGGCGCCGACACAGGAGATTTTGGCGATTTATAATCATGAGGGAGAAAACTGGCTGGATAAATTCCACTGGGGGTTAGTGCCGTTTTGGGCCAAAGACCCGTCTATCGGAAGCCGCATGATCAATGCCCGTGCTGAAACCGTTGCTGAAAAGCCTTCCTTTAAAAATGCCTTTAAAAAGCGCAGATGCCTGATTATTGCCGATGGCTTTTACGAGTGGAAAGGCCCCAAAGGTCGAAAGCAACCCATGTTGATTACGCTGCCTGATAAAAAGCCGTTTGCATTTGCCGGTCTGTGGGAAACCTGGCGCAAAAACGACCCGCAGACGCCCTACCGCTCATGCACCATCATTACGACCGAAGCCAGCCCTTCGATTCGCGACATTCATCATCGCATGCCGGTAATTCTAAAGCCTGAGGTGTACCGCCGCTGGTTGGATCCAGAAAATGAGGATATAACGGATTTAAAAAGAATTATAAAAACGGAAAGCCTGAGCGAACTCATCAGCTACCCGGTATCCAAGCAAGTAAATTCGACGCGAAATAATGATGCTTCTATTATAGAACCCATCGACGAATGAGATAGTTTTACATGATGGTTAATTTAGACTGCATCGCTGACTTGTTAATCAGCTGCTATTAAAAATAGTTCAAACGTATCATTAATTTTCATGCAAAATTCACCTCCGAAGAGCCACTTTCAAATTGGATCGGCGGGCTATATGCGAATATATTTGTGTAAATCTATTAATGCATAAGCGACATTAAAAAAGGGCAGTGAGACACTGCCCTTTAAGGGAGGAGAAAAAACGCTTGCAGGTCTGCTCCCACAAGTCTGAAATTGTCAGTTTCAAGATTGATTATCGGTGACCAGGGAATCTCCGGTCAACTTTTCTGCTTCCGGCCTCCGTTTAAAATTCAATAGTCTGTTCAAAAAGCGTTGAAGCCTTCGCTCGCCAACCAGTCGAATAATCACTATAGCCGCGGCCACCGTGGTCCCGATAATCAAAACGCCCGCACAGCTCTTAATCGTCTGGCGCCTATCCCGCGACAATATCTTTGCGATCACAAAGATCAAACCTCCTCTCAGCTCAACAATTATCCTGCGGAAGCTGAGCACCTATCAAACTTTCAGCGCAAATTCGAAGATGTTTCACCGATGGCTCAGCAATTGGCTGCAGAATAATAGAATTGACCACCCGCTCCAGAGAATAGGGTATACTTCAGTTGTCTACAATTATTTTTCCCTGCACTCGTCAGCAGAGGTCAATCCCCCTCACCACAGTAATTAAGCAAAAAGCGTGCACGTTTGGAGGTTAGATCGAAAAAGGTAAAAACAGTTGTAAATTCATTTAGTTATAAGAATTACAATCTATTCAACCATACATCTACATGAAACGTATTTCCCATTCATGGGAAATACAAATCCGAACCCGGGACGCTGCAGGTTGTGGGATCTTTGCGAACTGTTGTTTAGCGCCCCATTTCACCGGCAGTTAGCGATTCAAGACGCATGTGCTGGGATCGCCAGACATTATTATCATTGGCAAAGTGTTCAATGTTTTTATTCGTCAAATACTCGACCATTTTGATATCTTCTACGGCCAGATCTTCATTACCCATCTTGGTGAGCAGGGTGGCACGGCTGTAATAGGCGGCTCCGTATTCCGGATCCAGTTCGATTGCCTTTTCAAAATCGGCAATCGCATCGCCATCATTACCCTGTCGTTCCTTTGCGAGCCCGCGCAGATGGTAAGAACGCGCCAGGTCAGGCTTCAGTTGAATCGCGCGATCAAAATCATCAATGGCTTCTTCCAGCCGATCCGATCTGAAAAGTGCTGAGCCCCGGCTCATGTAGGCAAGTGTGTGCTCCGGATCCATCTCAATCGCCCGGGATAAATGCTGGATACTTTCTTCGTAGTTGTTTTTAAGAAAGGCAAACATTCCGTTTATATATTCATTGTTGGCTTGCTGGTTAGACGTCATAATACACCTCCAAAGTAATAATCAACGTTAATTTGTCTAAGTTTTGTCTAATTATAATCAGATCAAAACAAATGTCAAGCTGATCGGCCCTCCCTCCACGATTTGGAAATGTTGCTGATAAATGGACTCGGCATCAGTACTAAAAGATTGTAACGGGGTTGGTATGCGTGGAAGGGCTTCGTACAATGTTGGCAGTATCGGGACCTTAAACAAGCTTGCTGATCATGTCGCGAAACTCTGAGATGTTCTGCGGGAAGGAGACATTCAGTTGCTTTAAGTCTGCCCGGCAGGACTGCATGCCACGCCCGCCAACGATGAGGGCGACATCGTCGGCCACGTACTGGCGCAGCCGTTTTATTTCACGTAAGGTCTGCCTTTCAGCACCATGATAGATGATACTGAGGGTCACTGCCACGGCTTTTTTGTATACTGCAGCAGCGGCAATTTCCTCAGCCGGCAGATTGGGGCCGAAATAATATGCATGCCACCCGGCCTCTGCGGCTGTGATGGCTGCAATCAAGGCACCCAATTCATGCCAGTGATTTACAGGGGTCGCCACAACCATTTTAGGCATCGCCGCTGCCGGCTGATATGCGGAAAGCATATCGCGCAGAAATGACACCAGAATTGACGAGGCCATGTGCTCGTTAATGATTTTAAGTTCACCTTTGGCCCAGCGCTCACCGATTTCCACAACCAGAGGCAAAATCAGTTCTTCAAAGAGCGTCGGCCGTGTCAGCATGACGGCAGCCCGGTTCAGAGTGGCCTCGAATGCCTGTTCATCCAGATTAAAGATAGCCGCGTGGCAGGCCTCTAACAATTCCGAAGGGCTAGCGAGTTCCGCTTGACGATCTACCCTCGGTCCGGTATCTGCGGCTCGATTGGCGATGATAGTAAAAAGCGTATTGTCGTCCAGCTCCGACAGCTGCGCAATGCGATGCCCGATTCTGGCAGCTTGCTGCAACAGCTTTAGATGTTGAATATCGCTATCAGAATACAGCCGGCGACCCGTGGATGTTCGGCCGGGCTGAACTGCACCATAGCGCTTTTCCCAGGCACGGATCACATGTGCGCTCAAACCGGTCTGACGCGCAACAAAACCAATAGGATGTATTTTTCGATCATTATTCATGCCGGTAAGCTAACATATTATAGATGAGATGTCAAAATAATTTAGACAAAAAATTGACAAATATGTGATGATGACTGCAATGACAGCGTCTCATTCTGGATCGTAACTAATGAAGGGAGAGCATTAATGCTTAAAAAATTATCGTAAGCGCAATTGTCATCTCGTTTGGACATGCAGGAATGCTAAATGCCGGACATTACGTCAAATGAGATCTTGTGGACACGGCAGACAGCGCCGGCTACTTCAAGACATTGGTGGCAGCAGTTAAAGCCGCAGATTTGGTAGAAACGCTGAAAAAGGATAATTAATATCTCCCGTGATGGGGCTCGTCTCAGGCAGCAATAGCCTAAGACGCCCATAACAGTAGGATTCTTTAGTCCAAGGATTCCAAGCGGTGCTGGCCGCTATCAGCCAGTCCTGTCCTTACGACTCTTTTTTTTACTTTTGCTTGTTGCAACCATCCGAGCATTCGACCATCAATAATAATTAAGCCCAAAAATATACAACCCATACCGGCATATTCAACAATCTTGATGACCTCTTTCAGCACACCGACCCCTAACACTAGCGCGCTAACAGGGATTAGAAAGGTGACCAGCAAAACATTTGTCGCGCCTACGGCTGCCAACAAATAAAAATACAGCAGATAGGCTGCGACTGTACTGATAAGCGCAATCCCCAGAACAGCCGTCAGGGCCTCGAAGGAGGGCCGCACCGTCCAGGGCGCATCGATGATAAGGACCAGGGGCAGCATGACCATGCTTGAGCACAACAACATGCCGGCCGAGTTAACTGTTGCCGGTATATTTTTAAACCGCTTGCCGAATATTCCTGCAAAAGCGTAACTGGTCGCAGCGACAAGTACCGCCGCCTGCCCCATGCCGCGCCAGCTAAATCCTTCGGATAACTCCGGTTTCATCATCAGATAAACGCCAATAAAACCCACCAGGACCCCCATTATTTTGGGTAAGGTCAAACGTTCATCTGCCGTTAAAAAATGAGCCAGAAGCACAGTGAAAATCGGGGTTGTGGCATTTAGAATCGAAGCGACGCCGCCTTCAATCCGGGTTTGCCCCCAGACAATCAGCGTGAAGGGAATCGCGTTGTTCAGCAAACCCAATACGAAATACCCCTTCCATGTTTTAAGCGAAGTCGGTAGCCGTTTACCGCTAAAGTAGACCACCCCTACCAGAATCAAAGCGGCAATTGATATTCGCAGAAACACCAGGGTAAAGGGTTGGAAATCGCGCAAGGCGATTTCGATGAAAAAAAAGGAGCCTCCCCAGAAAAGCGACAGGATGATCAGAAGCCCCCATTGATTGGAGTTCATTGAGCCCAATTGATTTCACCTCTCTATTTATTAGATTCTGCCCCACCGTAATGCTTTGCCGGGAGAGCTTCCACCCGATTCTTGCGATCTTTATCCAAAATGGTGTTAAAAATCAAACGCAGGCTCAATATGAAGCGTCCTGCCTCAACCGGCAGGCTTGCAACACAATTCTGCCTACTGGCCTCTAGCTGCTCGCTGCTGGCTAATTTAGGCAAGGGCCAAAGAGCACCGCACGTGTCAGCGATTAAGATAATATGGTTCCATTGAAAACATTCGAAGACGAGGACGACTAGGAAAATGAGTACGATAAGGAATATACGATTTCATCTTCGCCCTTGTTCGTGTCCTCGAGAACTCAAACCAGCACTAACCTATATCGCGTAACTCGCAACCCGCCTTCTGACCTCTGCCATCTGACTTCTGCCATCTGACCTTTGTCCACAATTTTCTGCTTGCCACGGCGTCTTGTCCGGCGAAGTTTCCTGACCGCCATAGCTTCTTGATCACCATAGCATTAGCGACGGTGGCTAGCGAACGCAGTTAACGAAGACGGAAGCTCGACAGAGCGAAGCCGGACCCTCTGACCCAGATACATAGTGGTAGGTAATTTAGGTTATAAAATTATGGCATAGATTAACCAATTTCACCATTTTTAAAATATATATTTTTTATAAAATAATGATATTTATATAAAAATTAAAAATAGAGGTGGTGGCATATTTTTTGCATTTTGCAAATGTTGTCTGCGCATGCCTCGACCTTCAACGCTGGGGTTCGGCTCGCAGCAGGCACTTCTATCGGCTGGGGGGCGGGTTCTCATATTACCCCTTTTACCCTTCTAACTGGTATGCCTTTTGGGAACCCCAACCCCCTTCTCCACTTTGAATCATCCCTTGAGCGGGGGCTCAAGAGGGAGCGCGACCTAATAAGGTCACCGACAGGTTCGAATCCTGCACCCGCTCCATTTCCAGGGTGAACAAAGAAATTATTTATCGCTGCGATATGGGTTGCTCTTCTGATCTACGGATTTATTGGTTTGGCTGAAACCGGGGTATTCACTAGTATCATCACCCTCTAAAACAAAACGGCATCATGGAGCCGGGTCAGATTCCATTGCCGACCTTCATGTTTCTGGTTGCCATCGGGATCATCGGCTTTCTGGGCATTGGAGGAAAAGAGTAGAGATCTTAATGGATCGCTTAAATCACCTGAAATCCAGAAAGGATGCAAGGCTGGTTTTTCGAAAAGACCAAAATATTGCCGCGCATTGTTTAACGGACAGATGCAATTTTGACGGCCGCATCGAAAACGTGAGTTCTTCAGGTATATTTATATCAACCGACCAGAAACTGCCGAAGGGGGAAGAAATAGCGGTTTCCTTCACTTTTCCCGATTCCGGCAATAGCGTCAAGGCAACCGGCAAAGTGGCCAGAGTCACCGACTCCGGAATCGGTATTGAAATTCTGGCTTAGTTTAAAGAGAACGCCCACAGGCCGAATACCCCGCAAACCGTCTTTAAAAAAGAACCCACGGTCATATTTTTAGACGCCCCCACCCAATCCAAATAGCCCACCACTCAAATACGCCTGATGTGAATATGATCTCAGCCATTTTTTATCCGTCTACTTTGCGACCCACCATGCGTGCTCATCCGCCTTGGATCACATAATCCGGGTCAGCACCCAAAATCCTGCATCAAAAGATATGACAATAATATCATAAACTTATACCAAAAAAATCAAAAAAAACTTGTGAGAAGCCTAAAAACCCGCTACACTGTCTGTAAGAACGCATGTTGATTTTTTAGGTATCAATTTTACAACCGCTAAGCATCAAAATAGAAGGGTAATCATGGCTGCTTTTCTGTCGTTTATCTTTTTTTTACTGCTTCCGCTGGCAATTGGGATACTGACCATATATTTGTCAATAGAGCTTTTTGAACATTTAAAAAAATACCACCCGACCACCTATAAGCAGATGTCCTTTGAAAGCCTTTTTGGAATGTCAGGTGAAAATGCCTTTTTCCATCTCATTAAACCGCAGGAATTTTTCCGATTTCTGCTGGCACCCGCCGATCTGCAGGATCATGCCGTCAAGACGTTTAAACAAAGAATCAAGATCAGTTTATTGGCCTTCCTGGGGCTGGTTGTAATTTTCATGTTACGGTCCCTCATTTTCTAAATGAAGATGGACGTATGCGATCCCAAACCCACTCTTTTGCGCCGGCAATTCAATAGCTGACACATCCGTCCTGCGCGCTTCTTTGCGCTGTCCTC
>JASFIV010000221.1:0-8023 GCA_050122475.1 Desulfobacterales bacterium
CAAGAACTCCCTTGGTGGAACGCCCGATAACGATCAGATCGGCTTCTTCTTTATGGGTCGCCTTGATCACCTCGGACACCAGGCTTCCGACCACGATATAGACACCGACCTCCATCCCCTGCTCAAAGAGATTTTCGGCCCAGTCAATAAACCGGATATTGGCCGCTTCGCGCAATCGGATTTCTTCGTCTTTCTGGTAGCCTTTGCCCCGGCGCATGGCCACCCGATCCCTTTCGATGACATTCACAAACACCACATGTTCGAGCGCACTTTTTCTCAAACTCAGCAGCGACCGTAAAGCATCAAAACCCAATTCTTCAAACTTGGTCACAAAAAGCAGTTTCTTAATTTCCATGCCCACCATACCTCTTGCTTGGTTTGTCGAAATAAAGCCGATTATCAGCCCAGCACTTTTTTGATTACATCGGCCAGCTCATCGGGCTCAACCGGTTTTTCAAGGTAGATCTCCGGCTCGGGAATTTGCTCACCGCCAAATTCGGTCAAGGCCTTTTGCGATCGCATAAACGTTTTTTTAGCAATCCCGGAGAGGATGATGACCTTAACGTCCTTTAAGGCTTTTGACGTTTTCAATTCCCGGTACAATCGCACCCCGCTCTGGCGCGGCATTAACACATCGAGGATAACCAGATCCGGTTTTTCGGATTTGATCTTTTTCAAGCCGCTTTCACCATCTTCCGCCTCCAGAGGCGTGTAGCCATTTTCCTCGAGAACCGTCACACTAAACAGCCGCACATCCGGATCATCGTCTACGACCAGAACTTTTGGACTCATGATAGTATTCCTCCTTGGTAACCTGGCTACAGCCAGGTTTAAGGTTCCAGGGTTCAGAGTTCAGAGGTTCAGGGTTAAACCATCTGGCTCTGATGAACGTTTCCGGCATCAATTGGTCATATTATTTAACCTCTAAACCTTTGAACGCTGAACCTTTGAACCCGTCGACTGACCCCCTTGAGTTATTAGAACTAACCAATGAACCGAAAATTGGTCACTTGTCTGTTGACGACTGTTGATAGGGCATCCGCACGATAACGGTCGTCCCTTTGCCGGGCTGGGATTTCACATCGATGCTGCCGTCGTGTTCTGCAATCAGCTTGCGGGTGACCATCAACCCCAGTCCGGTTCCACGGTGCCCCTTGGTGCTGAAAAAGGACGTAAATAGCTTTTTGACGACCTCATCGTCCATCCCGAGACCGTTATCGCTGATCTCAAATTGAATAACATTATCTTTTTCATGGATGGTTTTCAAGACGACGCAAAAATTTTTGCTGGTGTCCTCATCAAACAGGCAGGCGTCCACGGCGTTGGACATCAAATTTAATAAAACTTCATGGACGCTGTTGGGGTCCATTAAGACTTCACCAATCGAATCATCAAAATCCTTGACCAGTTTGACATTATTTTCACGGGCCTTATTCTCAACCAGCGCGCACACATCATCGGCGATCTGGTTGGGCAAACAGGCTTCAAACTCCGGCACCCGCTCTTTGGAATATGACAGCAGATCCATCACCAGATTCGAGGTGCGGCCAATGTTGCGCTTAATCATATCCCAGCCTTTTTTAAGTTTTTCAGATTCATCTTTTTTGATGCCGATATCAACCAGATAGCTGCCGCCTTTGAGCCCGTGCAAAATATTTTTAATTCCGTGGGCCAAGCCGGCAACGGTCTGGCCGATGGCGGCCAGACGCTCGGATCTGAGCAATTCTTTTTCAAGCCGTTTGATTTCTCTCAAATCCTGAAAAAATGCCACCGTGCCCACCGGCCGGTCATTTTCCAGCAAAATGGTGCTCGATGCCCGTACGGGAATATTTTCACCGTCCTTGCAAGTGATGGCCATCTCGCGCCAGGTCAAGTCTTTGATATTATTTTTGCCCGCCAAGGCGGCCTGCAGATCGCCAGCCAGATCTGCTGGAAATAAATCGCTGGCCATCATTTTGCTGATGGTTTCAGCCGGGGTGTATCCGAAAATTTGCCTGGCGGTGGGGTTATAAATAACGATTTTTAGATCCTTGTCGGTGGCGACAATACCGTCGTTGGAGCTGCGAATCAGATTTATCTGGAAATTGGACCGCCGTCGTATTTCCCGGGTGGCTTCATCCACCTTTCTTTCGAGATCGATGGTGTATTCTTTGAGTTGCTGGCGGATATCGAATTTTTCTCTGGCTCGGCGCAGCGCAATCGAAAGAGCCTCGTCTCTAACCGGCTTGTTGATAAAATCCGACGCCCCGTGTTTTAAAGCCTCGATGGCATTTTCAATGTCACCATGGCCGGTGATAATAATCACCTCAGTATCGGCATTGAGCTCTTTAACTTTCCTTAACACTTCAATGCCGTCCATACCGGGCATTTTAATATCGGTGATAACAATATCCGGTCCTTCTTTTTCAAAAGCTGTGATGCCTTCGGTTCCGTTACCGGCGGTAACGACATCATAGCCATCCGCTTTCAGGGACATTGACAGAACCCGCAGGATGTCAGGTTCATCGTCGATGAGCAATAATTTATCCATAGCGCCATTATGTTTTAGATGCCGGTGGAAATTTCAGGGTAAAGGTCGTGCCTTTGCCAAGCTCGCTTTCGATTTCAATGGTTCCTTTGTAGTCCTGCACGATACCATAACTGATGCTGACGCCCAGCCCGGTGCCCTTGCCAACTTTTTTAGTGGTGTAAAACGGCTCAAAAATTTTATTTTTGACTTCTTCGCTCATCCCGGTGCCGGTATCAATTACCTTGACGCAGACGTGGCCGTTTTCAACACCGGATTGAATCGTCAACTGCTTGTGTTTATCACTAAACTCGGGGCGGCTGTCTTTTTGGTCCATGGCATCGATGGCGTTAGACACCAGGTTGATAAATACCTGCTCCAAACGATTGTGCTCGGCCAGGATATCCGGAATATCCGGATCCAGATCCAGCTTGACGTCGACGTCGTGAACCTTTAACTGATGACCCAGGACTTTAAAAACATCGTTTACGGGATCGTTAATGTTCACCCGGCTGCGGACTGGCTCGGATTGTCGCGCAAAATCCCGCACGTGTTTAATCACCCCGCTGGCGCGTTCGACATTGGCCACAATATCGTTGGCCATGGACCGCAGGTCTTCATCTTCAATTTTTCGGCCCCGATTGAGCATTTTAAGAAAAAAATCGGCACACACCTGGATTACATTCAGGGGCTGGTTTATTTCATGGGCCATCCCGGCGGCCATCACCCCCAGGGTCGTCATCTTGCCGGCCTGAATCAACTGGGTTTCCTTCTCGACCACTTCAGTGATATCGGTTGTGGCCGCCACAATTACATCCGCCTTGCCGTATTTGGCATAGCTGATATTGATATTTACAAAAAACGGTTTGCCGCCTTTGCGATAGTGCCGCTTTTTGGTAAACAGTAGGGATTCGTTTTCAGAAAGATTTTTCAAGCCCTCAGCCAGTTCTTGATCGTTTTCGTCCCCCAGCTGCAAAAAAGGGGTCCTCAATAATTCATCCGGCGAATAGCCGTAACTGTCCTGGGCGCGTTGATTCATATCCAGGATTTTAAACGAGTTGCGGCTGAGAATAAAAATCGGATTCGGGTCGCTGTTAAACAGCGTGCGGTATTTTTCTTCGGATTTAATGTACTGATCCTGCAGGGTTGCGTTCTCAATGGCCACCCCGATGCGGTTGCCGATCAACTCCAGCACATTTTTAAGATCACGGGTAAAGTGGCCGGGTTTTTTGCTGCCGATGCGAATCACCCCAAAAGCGCCCCGCTCCTTGCTGCTGACGGGGATATAGGCCAGTGACACCAATTTTTCATCTTCGAGCAGACAGAGTTCATCCGTGCAGTTTTCGGGCAAATCCTCGTAAATCATGAATTCGTTGGTATCAGCCACCTGCTGAATCACGCCACTTTCATCGGTTGCCCGAATTTTTGGGTAGACTTCTTCAGACAGGCCCTGACAGAATCGCAGATGAAATTTGCCGTCATCTTCCATTAAATAAATGCAAAGACCGTCGGCTGATAGAAAATCCATGACTTCCTGTACCGACTGGTTGATTCTTTGATCCAGATCTGCGGGCGCATTTAAGGCCGTATAGATCGAACACAGGGTTGTCAGCTCCCGGTTGTGCTGTTCGCGCTCCTCTTCGGCTTTTTTGTCTTCCGTTTTGTCCCAGAGGGTCTCAATGGCACCGACGATGCTGCCGTCCGGCGCTTTGATGGGGGCCGCCGTAAACCAGCACCATTTGCCGCTTTCTCCCATGCGCGGAAAAAACACCTCGGCCTCGTAGGCATCTTCAATCAACGCGGATTTGCGCCATGTCTCGCCATAGAGCTTTTCGATCTCATCTTCCCCAATTTGATCCAAAATAACGTCGGCCATGGTGGGGCGCTCTTCTCCCCAGAAAGGGGTAGACGGCCGGGTGGTTCCCACAATTTCCTCGGCTTTCGTCCCCGTTACTATTTCCATGGCTTTATTCCAGTGGGTGACCACATGGTCCTTATTCAACACGAAAGTGGGGATCGTGCTGCCCTCGATGATTTGAGACAAGGCCCTTTCACTTTTAATCAATCCTCTTTCGAATTCAACCGAGCGCTCGCCTCTTTCTCGGAGGACCGCTGCCAAACGGTCGGCAAATCGCTCAAACTGGCTCTCAATTTCAGCGGCATCAAAATTGTTTTTTTGCAGCTCCTTTAGCGCGATTCTCTTTTCGGCTTCCAGCTGCAGTGCACTCCAGACGGTGCGGGCATCCACGCGATCAATTACCGAAACACCGGCCGGCTTTTCCTTTTTGATAACGCCCCCCAGGTCGGTATCGTCCGTCAGCTCCATCAATATCTGCAAATTTTCAAAGGCATAAAACTCGCGGAAATCGCCGGTTGTAAATATTCCCCTTTCTTTGGCATAGACCAGTCCTTCGGCCTGCTCGTTGATATCGGCGACCCCCATAACTGTCGGGCGGCAATCCTCAAAATGATCGCTGAACAGCAATTCAAGAATGTTTTTACAAAAATTTCCGCCGCCAACGATGGCGATATTGGATTTGAGCACTCTTTCCATTACGTAAACGCTCCGTTTAAAAGAACACAAATGTAACAATCACAAAAATCGGAACCAAAAAGACCAGCGAATATTTCAAAATATAGCCAAAAAAGCTTGGCATTGGTGTTCCGGCTTCTTCGGATATCGACCGCACCATAAAATTAGGCGCATTGCCGATATAGCTGCAGGCACCAAAAAAGACAGCACCGGCAGAAATGGCTTTCAGATAAATCGCATTTTCGGTCATGAGCAGCGGAACCGCCTGCGCTTCCGAAGCGCCGGGGTAAAATGCGCCCAGAGCGCTGTTAAAAAAGGTCAGATAGGTTGGCGCATTATCAAGAAAACTCGATAGCCCGCCGGTAACCCAAAAATAATGCATTGGCTGGGTAACGCCGTTGACCAAAAATGCCAGGGCCCCGTCGGATCCGGCCTTTAAAATCAGCAAACAGGGAATCATTGTGATAAATATGCCAATAAATAAATAAGCCACTTCGACAATCGGAAACCAGGTAAAAGCATTGTCATCCCGGATCTGTATGCGCGTCGTCACCAGCGACAGGATGCCCATCACAATCAATAGACCATCCCTTACCCAGTCTTGCACCGCCCGGTGAATACCCAGGGTATTGACCTCGCCCCAATCCACTATTCCGCTCATCAAAACCGATCCAACGATGCCGCCTATAAATATGAAATTATGGATGCCTTCAAGTTTTATGGGCTCTTTGACACCTTCTTCTTCGGGGGCAGTTATTCCTTCTTTACGATAGAAATAGCTGTCTAGTATAAAATAGATCACCAGCAAGAGGATTACAACCAGCAGCATATGGGGCAGGATCTTGAAGGTCCAGAAAAAGGACACACCATGTAAAAAGCCCAAAAACAGCGGAGGATCGCCCAGCGGCGTCAATGAGCCGCCGACATTGGCTACCAGAAATATGAAAAAAACCACCATAAAGGTGCGATTTTTACGATAATCGTTGGCGCGCAGAAACGGGCGGATCAGCAGCATGGCGGCGCCGGTGGTTCCCATCCAGGAAGCCAGCAGGGTGCCGATGATCAGTATGGTCACATTGACTATCGGCGTTCCACGCAAGGTGCCGCGCAACAAAATGCCACCGGAAACCGTATATAATGACCATAACAAAATGATAAAGGGAACATAATCGGCCAGAATAATATGCAGGATCTCGTACAGCGCCGCTCCCTTAAATACAATCAGAAACGGTATGGCCAGTGTGGCGGCCCAGAATCCGGATATTTTCCCAAAATGATGATGCCAGAAATCCGGCAGGATCAGCGGGAACAAGGCAATTGACAGCAACATGCAGGCAAAGGGGATACAGCTCCACAAAGGCAAAAATTTACCGATATCCTCATGCCCCGCTCCATGGTGGGCTTCAGCTTCTTGATGCGATGCTGACGTATTATGGGAATCCTGATGTGTTGAAGAGCTGTCGAGGTGTTCAGATGATTGAGCGCTAGAAGGTTCTGTATGTTTGGGTTCAGAGGCGGTGGCCACGCCAACGGTAAATAGAAAAATCAATAACAATAAAAATAGGAGTCGGAAAACAGCTGTCTTATCCCTCAGAATTTTCATTGAGCCCTTTCCCCGCTGTCAACGTCACGATTGTTAAGTCATTAGAGTTGAAATGCCCGGCCGAGCAGTTGAATAATTCGGCCATCAGCCGGCTAAATGTCACTCTCCTCAATATAAAATCAAAAACAATGATCGCAGATCCATTGCCGATTTGAGCGCTTTACGTTACCAAAGTCTATCGAGATTTAAAACTATTTTTAAAGGAATGTTTCAGAAAAGGTAACGCGGTATTTTCGCTGATAATCTACCGGATGATAAGACAGTTTGGCCTTGCGAAGCCCTTCGTCATTTAAATCCTGCTCCCGATTGACAAAGGTATAATTCGAAGCGGAATTTGCCAGAAACATCTGATTGATCGCCTGATATATCCCTTTGTATTGGGTATCTCCTTTTTCAAAATGAATGAGCAGCATGTCCTGGGTAAGCGCCTCGGCAATCGTGTAGGCCACCATTGAATCCCCAACTCTCAAGGCACCGCCGAACAAACCTGCCAGCCGACGCCATTCTTTTAAAATTCTGAAAATGGCTTGATTTTCAGAAGAGAGGATGTCGGATGATTCACAGTCGCGCCATGTGCACCAGTCGGTTTGCATGGCCATTGCCTGTTCCACCATTTCGGCCCCGAACGGCAAATAGGCGAAATCATATTTGCGGCTAAATTGGTTAACCAGGTTCTTTTTTTTATGATAACGCTTGCCTTTTAGCTCAATTAAGTCCGCCACCCGGTACAGATAATCCCAGTTGCCTCTTTCTTCTTCAATTTGGATTTCCGGCTTCAATCTCTCGCGCCACAGGTTTGCCAGTATTTCCGGAACCCGGCTAAATATTAAATTCATCGGCGCGCCGGCATTTATTCGGCCTGGCCAGTCAACAGCATTCCACGGGCCGACAGGCGCCCACAGGTATTCTTCGGGGCGGCTCTGGCGGATCCAGACCAAATCTTCATCCCAGGCCCAGCTTAACCCGTATTCTTCCGACCAGCCCCATAAATTCAAAAAGCTATAGTCAGATGCAATCTGGGGACATTGCGCCAGAGTAGCCAGATAGTCTTCCTGCCGGTCAAGGCTGATGGGTTCAAAACGGAAGTTCATATTGTTTTATTCGTCTTTCGGATTGCGGGTTTCAGGTGTCGGTTTATATTGTCTCTGGCTTCTCGCTGCTGGCTGCTGGCCAGGAGCCAGTGACCAGTGGCCAGAGGCCGGCAGTCATGAGACTGGCCTTTTGATCTTGATACCTCAGCCAGTGATGGCTGAAGTGAACTGTTTGCCAGCTTCGTACGCCTCTTCAAGATATTCGGGATGTTTTAAGACATCATCCTGAAAATCGAGCTGGCGATATAAAAGTGATTTCCAGAGCTCCATATCCAGGACATCAAAAAAAT
>JASFIV010000222.1:0-7919 GCA_050122475.1 Desulfobacterales bacterium
CGATCGTGCCATTCGCGGGGCCACCACTTACAAAACATTTATCATCTGGCCCTATGCGGTCGCACCGGTTGCGGCAGCGGTCTTATGGTATTTTCTGTTTAATCCCACCGTCGGCATGATTTCATTCTTTTTAAAGGCCATCGGGATTGACTGGAATTTCACCTTAAACGGCGGCCAGGCGATGACCCTGGTCATCCTGGCTGCCGCCTGGCGTCAAATATCCTATAATTTTCTTTTTTTCCTGGCCGGTCTGCAGGCCATTCCCAAGTCATTTATCGAAGCCGCTGCCATTGACGGGGCTTCCCCGGCCAAACGATTTTGGACGATTGCATTTCCGCTGCTCTCCCCGACGTTCTTTTTTTTACTGGTCATGAATTTGGTCTATGCCTTTTGCGATACATTCGGGGTGATTCACGCCATTACCGAGGGTGGCCCCAATGAAGCCACCAATATTATGGTCTTTAAAATTTATCACGACAGCTTCGAAAGCTTGGATCTGGGCGGTTCTGCCGCCCAGTCGGTCATATTGATGATTATTGTGATTGCCCTGACGGTGATCCAGTTCCGCTATATCGAAAGAAAGGTCCATTATTAAGGAGTAAACAATGGTTGAGCATCGACCCTGGCTCACGTTCTTGACGCATGCCATCCTACTGTTGGGCTGCATGATCATTGCCTTTCCGATCTACACGACCTTTGTGGCCTCCACCCACAGCCTGGAAGCGATCACCTCATTTTTTCCATTTTTACCCGGCCGTCACCTGATCGAAAACTATCATCAGGCCCTGACCGTCGGCAGCGGCGAAGTCGGTGCCACCGTGGGCAGCATGATGCTCAACAGTCTGATCATGGCACTCGGCATCGCCATCGGTAAGATATCCATTTCGCTGCTGTCCGCCTTTGCCATCGTCTATTTCAGATTCCGCTTTCGCATGCTTTTTTTCTGGTTAATTTTTATTACCCTGATGCTGCCGGTGGAAGTTCGCATTTTGCCCACCCATAAGGTAGTGGCGGATTTGAATATGCTGGACTCGTATTCCGGTCTAATCTTTCCATTAATTGCATCGGCTACCGCCACTTTTCTGTTTCGCCAGTTTTTCATGACGGTGCCCGATGAGTTGTGCGAGGCCCACCGCATTGACGGGGGCGGGCCTATTCGATTTTTCTTTGATATTCTGTTGCCCATGTCGCGTACCTCCATTGCGGCTTTGTTTGTTATTCTGTTCATCTACGGCTGGAATCAATATCTGTGGCCGCTGCTGGTCACAGGAGATGAGAGTTACTATACGCTTCTGATCGGCATCAAAAGAATGCTCGATGTCGGCGAGGGGCAGGCCGACTGGCATATCATCATGGCCTCTACCATGCTGGCCATGATTCCGCCGGTGCTGGTGGTCATCTTTATGCAAAAACAGTTTGTGCGCGGTATGACGGAAACCGAAAAATAAAACACCATTGACCCAGAATTATGGCTTCAAGGTGCAGCGACATAAAATCAGACAATATCTTTATAAACTACCGGAGTGGTGGAGTGTTGGAGTAATGGAGTACTGGAATACTGGGGTGCTGGAGTGCTGGAGTGAAGAAAAAATTTTCTGAATAGAGACCAGGGGGGTTGTATGGCGGATGTCAGCCTGAGAGATATTTATAAATCATTTGGCCAAAATGAGGTTATTCACGGTATCTCCTGCGATATTCAAGACGGTGAGTTTATCGTCATTTTAGGCCCTTCCGGATGCGGCAAGTCCACGGTGCTGCGCATGATTGCCGGGCTGGAAGTGATTACCAAGGGCGAAATTGCCATTAACGGCAAGGTGGTCAATCAACTCGAGCCCGCCGATCGCGATATTGCCATGGTTTTTCAAAATTATGCCCTTTATCCGCATATGACGGTTTTCAAAAATATGGCCTATGGTCTTAAAATTCGGCGGATGCCCAAAGCGGAAATTGAAGAGCGGGTTCAACGGGCTGCCGAGATCCTCGAATTAGCCGAATTTCTGGATCGAAAGCCCCGCCAACTTTCCGGTGGGCAGCGCCAGCGCGTGGCCATGGGCCGTTGCATCGTGCGTGAACCCAAGGTCTTTTTATTTGATGAACCGTTGAGCAACCTGGATGCCAAGCTGCGCGTTCAGATGCGCCTGGAGCTCAGAAACCTGCATGAATCACTGGGCATCACCAGTGTGTATGTGACCCATGACCAGGTCGAAGCTATGACTTTAGGGGACCGCTTAATTATCATGGAAAATGGTTATGTGGAGCAAATTGGGTCTCCGCTGGAGGTCTATGAACGGCCGGCCACTCTTTTTGTGGCAGGCTTTATCGGTTCACCTGCCATGAATTTTTTCGAAGCCCGCACCAGCAGCGATGGGCAGTCGCTTGAACTTCCCGGCTCCGATGATTTGCCGATATACTCGCAGTTAGATCCCGAATTTTGCGATAAAGCGGTCGTAGCGGGTATCCGGCCCGAACATTTCAGCCTGGCACCAGAGGGCGACGGGACCATCAAGATGCAGGTAGACCATCTGGAAACCCTCGGCGCCGATACGCTGGTTCACGGCAAATCAGGAGAAGGTGCTTCTCTTTTTACCATTCGCCTGCCGGATATTCACCATTACAAGAAGGGCAGCTCCCTGTCTTTGAATGTTTCCCCTGAAAAATTACACCTTTTCGATAAGGAGAGCGGAAAACGAATCGGGGATTAACAAAGGCCATTCAAATCCCATGACACAACAACTGATGAAGGCCATGACTGCTGCCATCGATGCCGTTCAGAAATGGCCAGCCAAAAAAGCTCATATTTTCCACCACAATGACGCCGATGGACTCAGTTCGGGCGCCATCCTGACGCGGGCTTTTGAACGGCAAGGCTTTGAAATTGAGCGACTTTGCCTGGAAAAACCCTATCCGCAGCTTTTGGAAAAGGTCTTTGAACGCAAAGATGCTCTATTTGTGTTCACCGATTTGGCCGGTCGCATTGCGCCCCTGATTTCCGATCTAAACAGGGGTCGCAACTTAACCTTCATACTCGATCATCATGTGGCCCATCCCGCCTCCGATCCGCAGGTGCATAACCTGGATCCGGATTTATTCGGCTTAAAAGGCGACCGTGATATCAGCGCGTCAACCACCTGTTATCTGTTTGCGCGCGCAATGGATCCGGCGAATGTCGACCTGGCGCATATCGCTGCCATCGGGGCTGTGGGTGATGGCTTTTATGTGGATGGGCGCCTGGCCAGTGAGAATCGCAAAGCGGCTCTTGAAGCTGTTCGTCAGGGAAAGCTGGAAATAAAAACACATGAAACCGGCGAGCACTATTTCCTGAAATCTTCAAATCAATACATTCTGCTGGAGGCGCTGGCCCGCGATCTGGACATACTGGGCGCCGCCGGTTATCTTGACAACGGACCTGAAATGGGCGTTCAGGTCTGTCTTGACGGAGAAACCGCAATCGCGGATCAAATGCTGGCGCGATTCAGACAGATTCAACAAAAGGCATTTGAGCATGAAATTTTGCGGCTTGAGGAAGGTGGATTACAGCAGACATCTCATATCCAATGGTTTCATGTACAGGATCGTTTTGCGCCCATGGGCTGTAAAATGATCGGTGCCTTTTGTGAGACCCATAAAAATGCTGCTTTTTTTTATCCGGATAAATACATCGCTGGATTTCAGTTGATTCCCAACGAAATTCCACGCTATGGTCATTTGCCCCTGCAGGCCGTCAATATTTCCATGCGGGCGCCGGCCCCCGTGGAAGAAAAAATCAAAAAAGGAACGGTCAGGGCGCTGAACACTTTTCTGCCGGAAGCCACCGATCGACTGGGCGGATTTTCAGATGCCTGTCATCGCCTGGCAGCGGCCACCATGATTGCAGTCGGCAAGGAAGAAGATCTCATTCGGGAAATGAATGCGATTCTAAGTGAGCACCAAACGGCTTCGGAGTGATTCAACAGTGAGGACATTTGAAACCCAGGTCTTGATTATCGGCGGCGGCGCCACGGGAACCGGCATCGTCCGGGATTTTGCGTTACGGGGTGTCCAATGCATACTCGTGGAACAGGGTGATATTAATGCCGGCACCTCCGGCGCCAATCATGGCCTGCTGCACAGCGGGGCGCGCTATGTCTTTGCGGATCAGGGCAGCGCCAAAGAATGCCGCGCAGAAGCGGCGCTGTTAAAAAAGCTGGCGCCGCAGTGTATTGACGATTGCGGCGGTTTGTTTGTGGCGGTAAAGGGCGATGATGAAACGTATGTAGCGGATTTTCCGCACTTGTGTGCCCAGTGTGATATTGCGGTCAAAGAAATGGATGTCAAGGAAGCCCGCGAACTCGAGCCGGTCCTCTCAGATACGGTAATTGCGGCTTATGCCGTAGATGATGCTTCCATCGATCCGTTTAAACTTTCTTTAGAGAATATGGCCCAGGCGCAGGAACTGGGCGCCACCTTGCTGCGTTTTACCAAGGTCGTCGGATTTGAGATCAAAAACAAAAAAATCCAAACCACGCATCTGCGAGACCTTGTGACCGGCGAGGAAATTTCGATCAAAGCCGATCAGGTGGTTAATGCCACCGGCGCCTGGGCCGGTGAAGTCGCTGCTTTAGCCGGGGTGAAAATTGATGTTATCTGTTCCAAAGGCAGCCTTCTGGTCACCCACAATCGCATTACGGATCGGGTGGTCAACCGCCTGCGGGCTTCATCCAATGCCGACATCCTGGTGCCGGGCGGCACGGTGTCCATTCTGGGAACGACGTCTATTCGCATCGAAAATTTGAACCAGGTGTATCCCACCATCGAAGAGGTGGATGCAATGGTCAGCGAAGCGACTAAAATGATCCCGGCCTTGGAAAGCGCTCGATACATCCGGGCCTTTGCCGGCGTGCGTCCGCTGATCGGATCACGGACTGCATCCGATGACCGCAGTGTCAGCCGCAGCTTTGCCCTGATGGATCACAGCGAGGACGGCATTGAAAATTTTGTCAGCATTTCCGGTGGCAAGTTGACCACCTACCGGCTTATGGCGGAAAAAACAGTCGATCTGGTCTGCGATCACCTGGGTGTTACCAAGCCCTGCCTGACGAGAACAGAGCCGCTGCCGGAAACGCAACCCGCTCGCTGGACCCAACCCGGATTGGCCCCCAAATTATGGATGCAAAAGCATGAGCCGGGTGACATTTTGCTGTGCGAGTGCGAAATGGTTCCCAAAAGCGCTGTGGATTCCATTGTGGATGCGATTCGCAAACAGGACGGTAAACCGGATCTTAAAGCCATTGCTTTGCGCAGCCGCGTTGGCAAAGGTGCTTGCCAGGGCACTTTTTGCGGTGTGCGTGTGACCGCCTATTTGTTTGATCAGGGAGAGCTGACCTTCGATCAGTGCCTAGTCGGCCTCAGGGAATTTCTGGGCAAACGCTGGCACGGGCAATACCCGACCCTGTGGGATAAACAGCTGGTACAATCCGAACTTTTGGAAGCGCTGTATTGCGGGTTGTTTGGGCTGGAGCTTTAAATCAGATGACAGCCTGCGACGAGCTCAGCCGAGTCGAAAACAGAGATCAGAGGACAGACACGGCATTTCATCCATCCGTATTTGCATTTTTTCTGTCTTCTGTCCTCTGACATCTGACCTCTGAAAGAATATCCCTGAACTTTCGAAGGTTATTTAAAAGGACGCAGCGCTCTATGACTGACATAAAAACGATTGAATGTGACCTGTGTGTAATCGGCAGCGGTTTGGCCGGTATGGCGGCAGCTCTTTTTGCGGCTGCCAGAGGGCTGCGGGTAGCGCAAATGGGGCATACCGGCGAAATTATTTTTGCCAGCGGGCTGTTGGATCTGCTGGGTGTGCATCCGGTGACTGAAAAGCGGACCTGGAGCGATCCATGGACTGCACTGGATGCTTTGGTACGGGATCTGCCTGATCACCCCTATGCGCGCCTCAAAAAAGCGGATATCAAAGCGGCCTTTGATGAAATCCTGACCTTTTTGGAAGAAACGGGCCTCACCTATCACCGAGATATCGATCGGAACACCGGCGTGCTGACATCGATGGGCACCATAAAGTTCACCTACGCCGTCCCGCATACCATGTGGAAGGTAGTCAGGTCGCTGGAGGAAAAATTGCCCTGTCTGATTGTTGATATCCGGGGCTTGAAGGGATTCAGCGCCCGCCAGATAGTGGCCGCCATGAATACCGACTGGTCCGGTTTGCGGTCTGCCCGAATCTCTTTTCCGAACTGCGATCATTTAAACGAAGTCTACACCGAGCATATGGCCAATGCCTTGCTCCTGCCGCAAAATCGCGAGAAGCTGGCGCAAGTCATTGAACCCCTGGTAAAAGATTCCAAGATCATTGGGCTGCCTGCCATATTAGGGCTGTATCGAACCCATGAGGTCATATCTCATCTTGAGGAGCTGATCGGCGTTCCTATTTTTGAAATCCCCACCATTCCCCCCTCGGTTCCCGGGCTGCGTCTAAAAGAAGCCTTTGAAAGAGGCCTGCGCTCGAAAGGTGTGCAATATTTTTCTTTAACCAAAGCGTTGAAAGTGAACCAAACCGCAGCCGGCCGCTTTGAAACCCACATCGGCCGGGATGATGTCGAGCACATCATTGACTCCCGGGGTGTTATCCTGGCCAGCGGCCGCTTTATTGGCGGCGGTTTGTTTGCCGATAGAACTCACATCCGCGAAACGATTTTTGATTTGCCGGTTTTCCAGCCTGCGAGCAGACATGATTGGCATCACCGAGATATGTTAGATTCTCGGGGGCATTCGATCAATCAGGCCGGCCTGCAAATTGATGATTCATTTCGTCCGCTCAATGATTCGGGTGATCCGGCCTTTGAAACCCTTTTTGCCGCAGGCTCCATTCTGGCGCACAATGACTGGAAACGCCTGAAATGCGGTGCCGGCCTTGCCATCGCCACTGCTTACGGGGCGATCAATGCCTTTGTCCGCCACAGCCGGTGATTTTCACTATTTGAAATACCTCAAGATTTAATATTCCATCTGGGTATCCAAAAATTTCAGTCGCTCACAATCAAATTGGACAAGTTTTTATTTTTTTGAAAGTTCGATCGGTTTCCGTCCGGGGGCAGAGATTCTGCGGCGCTCTAGTAGCGATCCGTCCAGCCGGTAAAGATCGATCAACGCCTTCAGGTAGTTGGCAAGTGCCCGCACCTCAGCAATGCGGCTTACCAAAAGGTCCCGCTGGGCCTGAGCCACCAGAAAGCTGGTTGATTTTCCCACGCGTAGTTTTTCGGTTTCAGTACGCAGTTTTTCCTCATTGAACATGCGGGTGGCTGATGAGGCGGCAATCTGCTGCTTGGTACGGTTGACCTCAATGTATGCGGTGCGGACGTCGACTTCCACAAGCTGTGAAAGATTTGCCAGGGCTTTTTGCGTCTGTTCCAGAGTGAGCTTCGCTCGCCGGTGAAGGGCTTCCGCATCACGATTAAATATCGGATAATTAAATCTGACACCCGCCAGGGCATCATACTTGTCTTTTTTAATATTACTGATTGATTCACCAAAGGAATCTGCATATCCGCTTTTGCCAAGCGTGACGAAAAGATCCATTAAGGGCAGCAATCCGTTTTGGGTTTTGACAAGCTCCAGATCTTCGCGTAATATTTCAAGCCGGGCTTCATTTAAAATCGGCCGCATGCGCATTGATACGGCGACATGCAGTTCAACGTCTTCCAGTTTGATTTCGGGCAAGGTCGATTGATAGATTAAATCAACTTCCCGCTGCCAGATTCCGGACCCCGCAGGGTTAAGCAACCGCAGCAGTTGCAGGCGAATCGATTCCTTGCTGGCCCGCGCTTCAATAAGTGCCTGCTCCTGTGCGGCAACCTCGGCCTGGACAGCCGCCAATTCGGCCTTGGCCAATCGGCCGACGGCGATTAATTGTTTGGTTTCATTGA
>JASFIV010000223.1:0-7888 GCA_050122475.1 Desulfobacterales bacterium
CTGTTGATGGTGCCCACAAGAATATCCACATCTTCCCTTAATACCAGTTCTTTGGCCATATTCAAGGCGATGTCGACTTTGAATTTGGAATCGCGGGTGAAGAACTCAATTTTATTGCCCAGAACGCCTTGAGCGTTTATATCTTTTAAAGCCAGCTTAAATCCGTTGAGGGCATCTTCTCCAAAAACCGCTGCAGGACCACTGTAACAGTCGATGATCCCCACTTTGATGTTCTTGGCCCCAGCATCTACCGGCATCAAAGAAAAGAAGATGGTAAAAAGGCCCACCAGCAATATTAAACTGATGACAAACATATTTTTTTTCATCGTGATCCTCCTTTCACTTTTGGGTTGAACGTTTAAATGGGTGCCGCTTATGTATTTTGGTAGATGATCGTATGTATTTGGCGGGTGGAACTGAATGCGATTCATTTTTTATTTTGATATTCTTTCCTATATAGGTTACACAGTGAAGTCAAGTCTTATTCAGAAGGGAAAACATTTCTGGAACAGTATACCTCACTTACTGGAGGCTATTTTGAAATTCAATTCTCTCAGCGAGAACCACATAAAGGACTTAAAGGCCATGGTGGCGCACGAGCGGCTTTCCACCGGCGATTCGGTTCTCGATCTGCATGCCAAGGATCAATCCCAACATCCCCCCAGTCGACCGGAAGCCGTCATCTGGCCGGTGACGCGCGACGAGGTGGCGGCCATTTTACAATACGCCAATGCGCACCGCATACCGATTACCGGCTGGGGCTCCGGTTCCAGTCTGGAAGGCAATCCGATCCCCATTCAAAAGGGCATCGTTTTGGATTTTTCACAGATGAATCGCATTTTGGACATTCGGGCCGAAGATTTTCAAGCCGATGTGGAGCCTGGCGTTATCTATCAGCATTTGAATGAAAAACTACGGCACACGGGACTGTTTTTCCCACCCGATCCCGGCGCCCAGGCCACCGTTGGCGGCATGATTGCCAACAACGCCAGCGGAACCCGCACAGTCTATTACGGTTCCACCAAAGATTATGTCCTGCGGCTGGAAGTTGCTCTGGCCAACGGCGAGATCATCGAGCTGGGCACCCGCGCGGCCAAAACATCATCAGGCTATGATTTGATCCATCTGATGGTGGGGTCCGAAGGCACGCTGGGCGTTGTGACCGCTGCTACCCTGCGCCTGGTGGGTTTTCCGGTTGAATACTCGGCCGCCATTGCCACCTTTCCCTCTGTGGAAGCCTCCAGCAAAGCAGTTTTTGAGATCATCCGATCGGGTCTCAACCCGGCTGCTCTGGAATTGCTGGGCCCCGAATGCATTGAACTCATGAATCGCGAAGAGCAGCTGGACCTGGCGGTTTCGCCCACCCTGTTTGTTGAGTTTCACAGCTCCTCTGCCGGCCATCTGGCAGAAGTTTTGGAAATGGGTCGCGAGATCTGCGATGAACAGGGGTGTACGGAATTCAGATCCGGTCTGGGCAAAGCCGAGCGGGACCGCATCTTCAAGGCGCGGCATGCGCTTGGAGAGATGATTATCCGCACCCACCCGCATTGCGGCACACTGGTGGTTGATGTGGCTGTTCCCAATACGGCCTACCCTGCCATTATTGCTGCCATCGGTGACGAGATGAAGGCAACCGGCATTATGGGGTATACTTTCGGCCATGCCGGTGACGGCAACGTGCATTTTAATATTCCCGGCAAAAAAGGCGATCAGAAGCAATGGGCCCAAATTGACCAGCTGGTTCAACGCCTGGTGTCTAAAGCACTTGATCTGGGCGGGACCGCCACCGGGGAGCACGGTGTGGGCCTGGGAAAGAAGAAATACATGCCCGCCGAGCACGGCAAAAGCCTGGATTGGATGAAACAGATAAAAACCCTGTTCGATCCTAACGGCATCCTTAATCCGGGTAAAATATTTCCTTAACGGTTTTGAAATGGCTTCTGAAAAATTCAAAAAATCAGAAGAGGAAGAAGATGTTTCCTGATTTTAACATGTCGTCAAGATACGCACAGGTATACCCTGGCGTGGCTTTCGGTCTGACGCTGATCAGCGGGTGCCAGAATCATGAAAATCCTGCCGGTTTTGATCAGCACAAGCGCAAACTGCTGCGCAAGATGAGAAAGCGGCAGACCCTGGCTGAAATTACCAGCCGCATTGAGACCTATGCCGCTTTTTTTCAAAGCTTCGGATTTGATTGCCCGTTGACCAAACATCTCAAGCGCACCATTCACAGCGGTTTTCCGCGTTATGATTTGGTTGTGGATGCGCATTTTATGGCTGAAATGTGTGCCGGTATTCTGGTGGCCGTCACCGATTATGAGCGTTTCGAAGGCAGCCTGACCCTGGATGTTGCAGATCCAGGCGAGATTTGTGCCGGCATGGGCGGACGTGAGTTTGTCTGCAAAGCCGATGAGATTGTGCTGCGGGATGAGTTGGAAATTGTGTGCGTCCTGTGCCAGGGGGCAGATGAAAAAACCCGCGTGCGCGAGGATACAACCCAGGTTCTTTTTTATGCTTATGCAGTCCCCGGCATTGAGAGCCGGTACTTAACGGAGGGCTTGACCATTGCGGCTGAAACCATGGCGGAATTCGGGGGAGGAACGATTGAGGGAATAGAGGTTTTTGAATAACGATGAGCCCAATAAGCGTATTTGTGCTTTTCGAGGTAATTTATTTCACCACGAAGGCTACGAAGATCGCGAAGGTTTAAAAAGCGTTAATATTATTTTTTCATGTTCTTCGTGCTCTTGGTGGTTGATGTAATTTTGGCGGTCCACTTTTTCACCACAAAGGACACGAAGTTCACAAAGAATTATTAAAAAAGTATTTGATTTCTTACTTTTTTTCTTCTTGGTCTTCGTGGTGGTTATTATTTTGATCGTAATTTCTCCGCACAAGCGAATGCTAAGTTTTTCTAACAAGCCGCAAGTTAGAATTCGAGGCGCTCCTCAAATTTTTCCAATGCTTCCCGCAACAATTGGCGAATAAACACTTCTTTTTCTCGAGGGATAAGCTTCTGATAAGCCGCGTGGCCTGGATGGGAGGCGGACAGCCCCGGCGGATTCGCTTTGCAGTCGTCACGCATCTGTCTGTGGTTTTGGACCAGTTCGATGATGCTGTATTTTTGACAGGCATGTGCGGCGAGCCATTCCAGACGACACATCATTTCAAAGCGCATGTGATCTGCTAAAAACAGATGGATATCGACAACTTGCATCTGTTGTTCGGTCGGCAGATAGTTAAATTTGGTGGCCGGTCCCAAATCCAGGACACCCATGATCATTTCATAATAGGCCACTGAGCTGTCTTCCCCGGGTTGCGCCAGAAAAAATAGGGTTTTATCCGATAAGTCCGTCAAGCGGGTTTTCGCGTCGTAGACCTCGTCAAAGCGTTTCTGCCAGGGGCCGAAAGCGCGTTGTTCAACTGCCTTGGTTCGATAATTATGCAGGTCAACGATTTTTGACATGAATGCTACGGTTCGCTTAAGGGTTTGTGTTAAATGGGTTTGTTGTGCAGTCTATCGATTCGACACGCATGAAGTATAATTAAGTGAAAATGTCGTGTCAATCATTGTTCGTTTGATTTAAGTTGCGCGAATGGCCGGCTTCCAAATAGCGGGCAATTCGATCGGCAGCGACTTTGCAGATAATCGCATATGGACCGGCCCAAAACGGCACCTCAAAAATGAGCCGACAGCATTTGCCATCAATGATTTCGATGCGATGGCCGGTGGCCCGGATGTTAAAAACATGCCACGACCAGTATTGGCCGTCTATCCACTCGGTGATGACAAAAGGTGCCCAAAAGCCAAAAACCGTTTTAACATGACCTGTTGAACCGGCCCGAATATATTGGCTGTTAGATTGAACGGCTTTGACCGTGGGACCCCACTGCGGCCAACTCTTGGTGTCGGTAAGCATATCCCATAGTGCCTCAGGCGTCGTCTGGATGATGCGGCTTATATTGAAATGGGAGCGGATAAGCTTAAACATGGTGTTCGAGGTTCGTGGGACCATTTTTTTTTTGGTTTGGCGGGTCTTATTTTTTTAGCAGCTGTTCGAGAACGTTTTGAACGCCTTTCTGCAGTGATTTTTGAAGCGCCTGTTCTACCAGGCTGGCGGAGGCCTGCTGTGCGGTACCTTGGTCAATATCCGGATTGGATGAATCCCCGCGGATGGGAACGTCAATGGTGACGCCTTCCAAGTAAGTGTAAGCTTTATCGCCGACCAGCTTGGGGGTGATCGGAATTTTAGCGACATAGTCAAGGCTCCTGTCAAAGCCCACCGAGCCGTGCAAGGCGATCGGATACCCGTCGATTTCAAGTCGGATCGGAGAGGTTTCAATGCGGCCGTTGCGGGCCACAAAGTCGATATCCAGGTCTTCGAAATCCATTTCATTGCCGCGAACACCCATCAGTGCCAGAATGCCGGTTAGCATCTTGGTGGATTTGATGCGCACGCCCCTTAATCGCAGGGTTCCGGCAAAATCCGTTTTGTCCCTGAATTTGTTGTCCAGGGGCCAGCTAAAATGTTGCATATACAGGTCAACCCGTCCATCAGCCTGCACCGAACCCTGAAAAACCGGGTGAATTTTGGACATCAGGCGCTCGGCCATGGCATCTGTAATTTCGACGTCTTTTAAAATGTGGGTATCTTGCGGCAGCGTGAGCATATAAGGCTCTTTCTGCAAATTAAGGGTTGGCTGTAGGTCGATCTGCCCCCCGTTAGCCGCCGCGACCAATTTTGCCAGGGCCGATTCGTTTGCCACCCGAATCGGAATCTCGGTGGTGGAGATGCCTAAACCGAAGGCGTCGATTGACTCTGCGTGAATGGCACCGCTAAAATCAGTTTGTCTGAGCGAATCCGTCCAGCGCTGGCCGCCCGAGACCATTTTAAGTTGAAAAGGATTATTGCCCTTGCCGGTTATGGTAATCTGCTGGGGCCCGGCTATTTTTTCCAGGTAGGGCGAAAGCATCTTCAGGTCCAGCTTTATACTGCCGGCCGCATCCAATTTTTTACGACGACCGGCCTGGTTTAAATTTCCCGCCGCTGAAAGCGACAGCGGGGTCGAATTGAGCTGAATGTTTTCAATCGTTAAAACCGATCCGTCCGGTTTGCGTTTTAAATCGGCGATCAGTTTAACGCGGTCTTCAGCAATAGGGGGCAGGGTATCGGATGTTAATTGAAAAGGGGAAAGATCGGCGCGAACCTTTAAAAACTGAGAAGTTGGGGATGAAAAATCGACATCAAGATCAACTTTAACTTTACCGGCCACTTTTGTTTTTTCCGGCAGCTCGATAAAATCCCCATAGGCCTTGAACAGCTTTGCAAGGTCAAGATCGGCTTGTGCCTGGGCTTTCATATCTTTCTGAAAATTCGACCAATCGTTTACTGTTAAGCGGGGTATGGTGATGGTACCGGCTGAACCGTTGATGTTAATCGGGGCCAGACCGGCAGACCGGGTGGCAAAATTCAGTCGGCCTTTGGTTTGTAAAGTCAGGCGTTCTTCATGGATTGAGTTTTCCCCCTTATGATACTGAAAATTACGGGTGTCGACGTGGGTGCTGTTAAGCGTCAGTTGTTGGCTATCCAGTGTACCGTTGGTCTGAAGGTGCGCGTTACCCGCCAGCCGGGTGGTGGCCGGGAGTATGTTAAAATTTCGCAGCACCTCTGATATCTGTTGCAGATTGAACTTGGCGTCAACGTTAAGATTTTTAACAGAGGGCATTTTTCCGCTATCGTTCAATTGAAAATGGTCGGCCCTGAAATTTCCCTTGGCCAGGGTGGATTGAACGCTTAGATTCGGCTGCTGAAATTGGCTGGCGCTCAAGCTTGCGGCCCGACGGACGGTGGTCGTTACATCCGCCTTGGCATCCTGTTGGGGCAGGATCGTGCGACCGTTACGGCTTAAAGCCAGTTTGCGAATATCCAGATTCAGTGAGGCGGCATTTATGTCGGGGGCGGTTTCCTTGATGTCAAATCTGGCAAATAGTTTGCCGGCAGCATTCCATTCACGGATAGCGACAAATTTTTTTAATTCTTTGATGGCTGCCGCCAGATCGGCTGAGAGGGTTCCCTTCATACTGGTAAGATCGCCCTGGCCGTCGGCATTGACAAATGCCGATCGCAGCGACAGTTGGTCCAGCTGAATTCCGTCCGGGCGCTTTACACCGCGGGCCTTCAAAGAAATCGGCTGATTCCAGGCAATGGCTTTACCGCCGCTGGCACCTTTTAAACGGTCGATTTTGGCACTGCTGTCAAATGCGGTAACCGTTTCGGTTGATTTCACATCGTAAGACATAACAAGAGTGCCTTCGGAAAGATTCGTGTCCCGGCGCAGCTTAAAAGTTTGTGGCAGCTGGGAGAAAATCTCGACCAGATTGACGCTGGCGGAACCGCTAAATTGCCTATCGCCCTGATCGCTGACGCTGCCCTTGGCAGTTCCCTGGGCGACTGAAGACTTGAAGTTCAATTGTTGAAGTGACAGGCTTCCTTGTGTGATGTTTGCATCCAGCTCCGTAGCAATGTTTTTGAACCGAGGATGATCTGTTTTCAAGGGGCCGCCCCAGAGCTCGAGTCGCTTAATGGACAAATTGCCTTTGATATTTAATGCTTCTGCTGAACTGCCCTGCACCTTCATGTCGGCATTGAGCCGTCCTTTACCATAGGGATAGTTCCCCTGTGAGGCCAGAATGGCCAGTGTATCTTCAAGCTCCCAGTTGGTGACTTTTAAGCTGGCTTCGGATTGAATGGCGCTGAGATCAAGGGGGTTGTCCGCAGCCAGGGTCAGCGTGCCTTCACCGGCGAAGCGGCCAATGGAATCACCGGAAGTCAGCAAAACCCGGTAGGTGATGGGCTTTTCGATATCCGATACATCCAGGAAAAGATCCAGGTCTTTGACGACCGTTTTTTCCTTACCGCTAAGATCCACCGTGCGAATGGAACCGTCGGTAATTTTAAGGATGCCGGCTATGGCTGGCAGCCCGGCCGCCTGGGATGGCTCGGCTTTTTTTGACACTTCGGGTGGCTGCCGATCTGAAATATAAAACAGGACCTGCGGCCTGATGATTTCGACACCGCCCAGGTTGCGGGCATTGGTTATCAGCTGGACCAAACCGCGATATCCCTTTAATTCAGCAACTTCGATAAAAACATTTTCTTCCTGTTGATCGTAGGTGATGCCTTTGGCCTCAATGCCGCTGAACCATTTAAAGCGCCACCGTTCAACCTGCAGCTTTCCGGGCAAACGCTCGTTGACGGCCTGCAAAATTCGGGGCTTCAGCAATTCGCTGGACAGGACTGCCGGCAGAAACACCAGACCGGCAAAAATGATAAAAAACGCTGCAATGGCAGTCCCAATCAATAGTGGCTTTTTTTTCATCGTGTTTCCTCAAAGATCATTGGGTTGGGTCTTTGCCTTTTAGAAAGGCTTTGTGTTGTCTGTATTTTTGCTTCCTTAGTTAAACCGGCTGATGATGCCATATGCGTCCCTTGGGATAACAGACGGTTATTCATTTAAAAATGACAACACGTAATTATGGGGTGCTAAGGTCAGACTATTTACAACATAATACACAAAGATGACTTTTAAAATAGTTCCGGCTTCAAATTTGATGAGCCATGTCACCGGCAAATAGTTTGACGACTGAATCCACTCGGTTGAACATAGAGTGGATTTTCAGAAAGGAGATCAGCACCATGCGTGAATTGAGTCAACTGGATAACGCTTGTCTCTTTTAAAAAATGGCTGGAACCCGCTTATTTCTCTTGCATTCGCGAATATGATGCTGAGATGTTTGCCGATATGAAACCACTAAAGAATGCGGGTGCCTATTGGCGTTTGTGATTTAATGCTTAGAATATTACCTGTTATTTAAATTACACCAAAA
>JASFIV010000224.1:0-7791 GCA_050122475.1 Desulfobacterales bacterium
CCGGCCACCGTAAAGTAGCCGGACCGGCCGGTGTGTTTGCGTAGATGGGGGAAATAGCCGGATCCAAAATTTATGGCGTCCAGGGTCAGGAAAAAAGCAGCCGTATCATCGCCATGGCCCAGATAATGACATCCGGGGTCATGTGCGGGCCGAATGGCTTTTGAAATCGGCAATGCAGCGGCGTAGGCCGGTATACGGTCAACATCGATGTGTATGTGGATCGCCTGCTCGGCGACGGTTTTACAGCCCGCGCGCACCTGTTCTAACAGTCTGATGGGCACCCATTTCCTCCTTTGCCTGATTTTCATAAATCGTGCGCCTTGCCTTCTGCAAATCCTGCTCATTTATTTTCATGATGACCGGCGCATCTGCCGGACACAGGTGTTTTTTGCTCCTGACCCGCATCATCCGAATCTGGCCGGTTTCGTCTGCGCGATAACTTGGCGCCGCCGTCAAATAATTATACGGAAAGATGGGAAGGTATTCGGGCGGAGCCGTAACTGTAAAATGCCGGTTGTCCGGGCTGTATTCTACCCGGGCACTGGGGTAGGCCTGAAAATAAACATCCCGGACGGCTTGATCAAATCGGAGCCGGCCAGTCTGTGTTTTATGCTGCTGGGCGTAAGCGATTTGATAGCTGACAAAATTTTTCAAGGCTTCCTCCAACCCCCGATATTTGTATTCCCTGATAAGACTGCCGGTAAAAACCAGGCTGAGACCCACCAGAAAAACCGTAATGGTTATCAGAAAAATGCTGCTGGAAATCAGACGGAAGGGACGAGCGTCTGTTAGATGCGCCGGTTTTTCCCCTCGGGTCATGGCAGTTAGACCCCAACCGATCATCTCAAAGCCTCTGCCGATGGCAAAGATTCCAAATAGTACCGCCGCAATCGCCGCAAACCCTTCATGCACCATAGAAAAAAGGATCGCCACGGCGACGCCGCCGATCAAAAATCTCCTTCCTGAATTTTCGGATTTGAGCTGCTTGAGGATGATATAAGCGCCTCCGGCCATGGAACATATGATCATTAAGGGTAATATGGAAATCATTGACAATAATGTCTGTCCCGAAGGCGGATTGTTTGCCATCGCGGTGCCGGTTGAAAAAAAGACCCCGGCAAATGCCATTAGGATGATGGGGTTGCGCCTCATATTTAATTCACCTCCCAGGAGAAAGACCAGTTTTCTTGCGGCATAAAGTTCTGGCGCTCAAAACCGATATAATGATTGCCTTCGGGCGCAAGTGCATAATTGGAGTGGGTGATGACGACCTGCTGTGGCATCAGTCGATATACGCCCTTTTCAAGCGGGAGCTTCCAGGGTTTCGTTGTCGTTAGCAGATAAGTGGCGTTTTTTTGGGGCGCCTGTTGACGGTATTCAACAGCAATCTGTATCCGCTCGTTTGCTTTAAAAAATAGATTGAAGCGGTGGTGCCCCAACAGGTAGCGGGTGACCAAGGGCCTCTGTTCCGGGCCCAGTCGGCGGGCCGATATTTGAACCGGTGTTGGGTGTTCGCTATCGATGGGCAGGGGAACAGACAGGCCCTGTACGACCGGAAATGGAAACGGATTTTGATAACCATAGGTTCCCAGCATCACCACATGATCCGCAAAAACGCGGATATCAATTTGTTCGTCCGTAAAACGTACGATTGGCAGGATGCCGGCTAAAAAAGGCAGTGTACCGAAGAAAAACAACAGAAACAGGTAGTGCCAGCCAAGAAATTTTAAATTGAGTTTTTCGACAATCGCATTCACCAAGGCGATTCGTTTGAAAGCGCTCATGACTTAAGCCGGTCTCAAGACTAGAATTTATGGTGCAGAAAGCAAGGCCCCGGTTTCGTTTCAAACCGTGCTGTTACCCGTTGTTTGTTTTTTTGCATAAGCCAACCGCGGAGTGCCAAACCTTTTCCTGAATGTTTCCACAAACAATTGATCCGCCCGTTTGGAAATGATCTCCAGGGGTGAGAAGCCTTTTTTCCAGGCCATAAAGAAGGTGGCCGACAGCAGCACAATCGTGATCACAAAATTGGGCCAGGCATTTAACGCCCACTGGTGGGTCCACACGAATTCGACGTCCGGCGAAAAAGGAAAAAAATATGGAATGGGCCACTGAAACCCATCGGGGCCGCGGGAGCCGATCAGGTCGCAGAACAGGTGCAGATGGATGACGCCAAAAGATAAGATCGCCGTCAGTAGCCGGCGTCTGGCAAGTAAAGCAGCGGCTAGAAAAACCATCAGTCCAAATGCCAGATTATGGCCCAGCACATGGTGATAGTCGCTCCACCATAGAAGGGGAGCGTTCGTTTCTCGTGTGGCCAATTCAACCACAATTCCAGCACCGTCAAAATCCGGCGCTATGCCGGCAATGGACACAATTGCGCGATCCCTTTTTTCAAGCCCTGAAACACTGGCCACCGTCCAGCCGGCCAGAAAATGCGTTACCGGATGCATGCGTAAATAATCTCCCGGACAGGTCGTTCCAAGCGCTTTGTGTATATACGGAGGGCTGGAATGACCTGTATGTCAGTATCAACATGAATACTTGAATTATATCGCAAAACAGGAAAGATCGCAAAAATCCAGCCGGTCTGAATGGGACAGGTTCGGGATCAATCCCCTGATCCAAAGCCTTTAGATCTGTTTGGTAAATTTTACCTTATGGTCGCCCGGTCGGTTGTAATCGCTCGTCACCGGGATGCCATCGACCTGATCATCGCCGGATTCCACTTGAAATCCGATTTTGCGATGAAAGGCCACCGAGCCTTTATTCACCGGCGAAGTGCACGCCCGGACGATCGTGCGGTTTTGCTGGCGGCAGAGTTCGAAAAAGCGTTCATAGAGGATTTTGCCCAGCCCTTTGTTGCGAAAATCCGGGTGGATCCCCATAAAATGAACGTAGGCTTCGTTTTCAAGGGCCGGGGACATAAAGCCGATCAGAAAGCCGATCATCTGCCCCTGTTTTTCGATTAAAAAAGAGGTATCGTTAAAATGGTTTAGAAACAGTTTCGGCAGCATGGCCGTCAGGTCACGCCCGCCCCACCAGTTTTGCAGGGCTGCAATGACGCTCAGGTGATCCGATGGATTTGCCTTTCTGATGGTCATATCTTTTTGAATCATATTTTCTGTGGGGTGTCCTTTATCTTTGAGCAATTAGGATAAGAGTTTTCTTAGCCGTGCCATGGATTTGTCGTGTGCCCGATAGAACAAGGGCACAGCCACCATGGCTCCGACAAGGGCTAAAAACATATCCCACTGGGCATCCCAGATATCACCCTGGGATCCCAAAAAGGCCGCTCCGACATCCGGAGCAGCCAGCAGCGCGATCCACCATTCCAGTAGTTCCCAGAAGGCCGCTATCGCCAGTATAATGCTGAAGACAATAAAATAAAACCAGCCGCCTTTTTGCAAAGGGGTCACGCGCAGCAAAACTTCACGAATAATGAATACCGGAAATACGCCCAGAGCAATATGACCCACGCGATCATAGTGGTTACGGCTAAAGCCGAAAGCCTCCATAGCCCAGTTGCCCAGAGGCGTTTTGGCATAGGTATAAAAACCGCCGTAGATCAATATGAAGATGTGCAAAAAAACGCACCAGTAGACCATATGCGACATCGGAAAGCGCCGATAAAGTGCAATGAGCACGACAATGCCGGCCAACCCGGGGCCCACCTCCAGCAGCCAGCTGACTCTACCGGCCGGTGGTGCCCAAACGGTCGCAATACAGACGACGATGACAATTGCCAGCAGAATTAACGGTGTGCGATAATAGGAAAGCGGAACGCTCGTCATCGGTCCTCCTGTGGCCTGCTCTGGTCGGCGCTATAGTTTAACCAGTGCTCGGTATCGGATTGAGGCAGCGCTTTGCCGGTTTTCAGATAATGATTCAGGGTGGCTTCCCAGAACTGCATATCCTTTACAAAATTTTCCTGTGTAAAATTGTCGACAAATGCATTGCCGGCCGCGCTTAGCGCGGTAATCGTATAGCTGATGTGAACCCGGGAGGTCTGATTGCCGCCGTCTGAGATGCGGACCGCCACCAGGGCCACCCTGGAACCCGGCGTGACCCGGGCAAACTCGGTCTCACAGGTGACATCATCTCTTTTGGTGATCAACCAGATGGTTTCTTCACCGGCACTTTGCGAGGTAAACACGCAGCCGTATTCGGCCACACCGGATTGCGAATATATCAGATCATAATCCCAGCCCTCGAGCCACTCGGCTTCTTTGACCGGGCAGATCAAAGCGTGCACTTCCGACGGCGCGGCGTTAATCGTCTGCACATATTGGCGGGAGACTCTTTTGGCCTTAAAGTTTGAATCGCTGGCTGAACTCATGGGCATCTCCTTTTTCCGGATGGGGTGTGCTGTTCAACCTCAAATTTTATTTTGCCAGTACTAAAATCTCTTGCAGATTCTGAATGATGGTAGCCGCGTTTTTCGAAAAGCCGCTTTGATAACCATCCGGCAGTTGATGGGCATGTTTAAAATCCAGTGCTGTGGCGTCCGTGGGGTTGTCGGTTCGGGCGATGATTATCGGCTGAATTCCGGCGGCATTGGCCCCGGCAACATCGTCTTGCGTATCTCCGACATAGATGGCATCCGCCGGTGCAATCCCGGTACGTTGCAGCGCCAGCGCAAATATGGCCGGGTCCGGTTTTTTAAGCCCCACTTCACTGGAAATGACAATAGTGTCAAAGACCGTGGCCCATCCATTCTCAGATAAGATGCGCCGCACATGCGGCGGATGATCGAAATTGCTTACCAGACCGACCGTTTTGTTGTGGCGCTTTAAATCCATTAGGACCGGCATGGCCTCAGGGTCGATGGAAACATGGGATTGCCATGCAGCGGCAATCCGATCGGCGATATCACGCAGGCTTGCTGTATCAGGCTGATGGTCCAGCGTTGCGCACAGACGCTGAATTCGACGCTCGAGATCGGTTAAATGATTGTCTTTGCCGGCCGGCGCCGGTGCACTGAAAAAGCCGTCGCATGCCTGTGAAAAGGCTGCCTTGGAGCTGTTTAGCCCCTGTGCCTTTAACAGGTCATAAAATGCCGCCAGCCATTCATTCCAGGCCTTCTTCATGTCCCCGTAGATCAGCAGGGTCCCGTATAGGTCAAAAAATATTCCCTGTGTGCTCATTTTTCATCCAGCCATTGATACATGACAAAGGCATCGACAAAACCCTTCTCACGGTGATTGAACGCTTTGGGAAGGGTGCCGATGATGTCAAAGCCCAGATCCTGCCATAGCTTAACCGCGCCGGTATTGGTGCTGACCACCAGATTGTACTGCATGGCCTTAAAACCGAGTTTGCGGGCCTCGCCCAGCGAATGCAGGCACATGGCCCGGCCCATGCCTTTGCCGCGGGCGCTGGTGCGAACCATGTAGCCGCAATTGCACACATGGGATCCCAGCCCCGGCTGGTTGGCTTTGATGTAATAGGTCCCCACGATGTCATAATCAAGGACGGCTACATAGGTAGCCCGCGGCTTTTCCATCCAGATATGAAAAGCCTCCGCTTGCGTTGTATCCGGCGCAAACGGATAGGTATCACCTGTGTGCAATACTTCATGTATAACGGGCCAGATCTGTTCAAAGCCGTCATTGCGCGCTAATTTTATTTCCAGCATTGTTGATCCTTCTCGTTTTGGCTGCTTGACGTCAGTCGCAGCCAGGGGGCTTTTCCCAGTTTGCTTTCATCGATGGCGGCTGACAGGACAGCCACGGCTGTTGCGTTAAGTTTTTGGCCCGCATCCCGATCGCACATTCATCCTGCACCACAACCCAGTTCAAGCGCCCCGCTTTTAAGGTCCAGGTATACGTCCCGGTCACTTCAATACAGGTAGGATCATTGAACAATTGCACCCGGTTTGCCTCAACTGTAAAAGACCCGATGCTGCGCCAGCCGGTAAATTCATGAAAAATCCGGAAAACACCCTTGCTGAGGTGCAGCTTCCAAATCCCTCCTTCAGGCACGTAATCCGGGCACCGCCGACAGGGCACCGGCGGCGTTTTTTTGGGATCCAATTTAGTATACGTTCCATCCATAACAGTGGGCTCCTGTGACGGCAGGGGCGCGGTGTGTGGAAAAGGGGTTTTCTGAAGCAATTCTGCCCAGATCACAGATGCCGAATCACCAGCCGTGTCTCCGCCTGAATTTCCGGGCGCCTGCCTGCCTGTTTGCGCGCGCGACGAACAGGCCAGGTTGACCAGCACCAGACAAACGCCGGCAATCGCCAATACGGCTGCTGAGCTCAAATGGTTATTAGATAGCATAATTGCGACTCTCGCACGGCCGCGATTTGTTCGCGTTGGCATTCGAATCCAGGCCACTAGCCGGTTGATAGAAATGCTCCGGCAATAACCAGGCCGGCGGCCAGAACTTTTTTGAACGTAATCGGGTCCCGGGGGGACTCCAGGATGCCGAAGTGACTGACGATGATGGCCATCAGAATCTGGCCGGATATCAGCAAGATGAAAAACTTCCGCGCCCCTATTTTGGGAATCAAAAACGTCGTCCCCAGAATCATAAAAGCACTGATAAAGCCTGCCAGATAAAGATAAATGGGAACTTGTCCAATTCCGGTAATGGCACCCTGTTCGCCGGAAAGCATCAAAATCACAGCAGCGGTCAGCAGCGCCACGGCATAAAACGTAACCGTGGCTGCAATCGAAGAGCCCAGGTAGCGAGAAACCGAACTGTTCATCGGTAAGTATATCGACATGGCAACACCCATCAAAAGGGCAATGCCGATATAAGCTGAAGATTGCATGGGGTGTCCTTTCGAAGCTTATTCATCTTTACGAACCAGGTAAACGTCTTCCAGGTTGACTAAAAATGCGACACCGTCGGTTTGAAGTTCTGACTGTTTAAATTGTAAGCGCTTTTCCACATAGGATTCTGTGGATAAAACGATGTCAAAAGTCGCTTTGGGTCCGGGGTCGAATGCAGACACTTTGCGGCCCCACCAGTAATTGAAGCGGGCCACAATTTTCCCTCTTGAATTGCTGCGGGCAATTTCGATCGGCTTCTGCTTTTTTGAAAGGATATCATCATAACCGGTGTCGATAAAGTAAACAATAACATCTTCAAGGGGAAAGTTTGAAGACTGATCCAGGACGCGACCCTCGAGGTGTAAAATTGTAACCGCATCCATATGTTGCGTTGCGCAGGCGCAAAATGCCAGGCTGAAAAAAACAGATATAATCAGATTAAATTTCATAAAATCCTCAGCGAAATAAAAGCCTTCGCAGCGCCGGCACCATCGTCGGAAACGCTCAGGGCATTTTTTTCAAAACCTTTAAGCCATAGGGGCATACTGCTGAACAGATGCCGCAGTTGTGCCCCTGATGGTATTGAAAGTAATGTTCCTTTTTCCAGCGATCGCAGGCTGCGACATCCAAAATTTTTTCGCGCCCAATTCCCGGGTACCAGGCTTTGCCTTTCAATGCTTCGGCCGGGCAGGCTTCAACACATCGAACGCAGCGCCCGCAAAAACTGCGTTCAATCGGTTTGCCAAACGCAGGCGTCATATCGGTAAAAACGGTTCCCAGCCGAATCCATGAGCCAAACCGGCGGGTAATCAGCTGGCAATGCTGCCCGATCCAGCCCAGCCCCGAACGAGTGGCGGCAGTTTTATGGGGAAAATCGCCCTTGATATTGACCGTGTCGGTACGCTCCGAGGCGGCCAGAGCGCGGGCGCGAAAGCCTTTGCTCTTGATGGTTTTCGCCAACAGGTGGGCCACTTCGTTTAAGCGGTCATTCACGCGGGCGTATTCATCT
>JASFIV010000225.1:0-7786 GCA_050122475.1 Desulfobacterales bacterium
GCATTCGTTTAGCAAATCACAGCGCTCCTGGAATGTATCCAATTTAAGCCGCTATATGGCAGCAATTGAATCCGGACAAGCACCGATGGCTGATAAAGAAATGCTCACCCGCGAGCAGGAAATGATCGAAGCCATTTATCTGGGATTGAGAATGACGCCGGGAATTGATCTGATCCGGTTTCAACAAAAATTTGGAATTGATTTTATTGAGACATATAAGGACGTCATCTCCGACCTTGAAAAAAGAAATTACATCATAACAGACGCATCGCACGCCGCTTTAACACCGCAAGGAAGGGTCTTTCTGGACAGCATTGCAGAGATGTTTGTTACTCAGGATCTTTCCAACGCGAAAACGGCATAAATCTGCACTTTCTTTTGAAAAAGATCGCGGTCCCTCAGAATAAGCAGGCCAATTCATTTTAGTCCCGTAAGGAGAACATTCATTAAAAGCTTTTTGTCCGGCTCATGCTCGACAAACCAGTCATAAATAGACAACCCCATATATGAATCCTTGGCTATTAATGTATCCAGGGAGACGTCAGGGCTTATGCGCAGAATGTCCGCGGCTGCTGCTCGGGCCTCCTCATCGTTTCCCAGCGCAAGGTAGGCGCAAGCCAGAGTGATGTATGCCCTCAACGTATGTCTTTTGTTGGGATTGCTGCCGAGAAGCTTCCTGCCGGTACCGATCGCTTCCTTATACCGGCCGGTCCTGCGGTAGTATTCCGCAAGGTGACTGATCTGCATATTTCGATTGTATTGAGATACTCCGCGCCCCAAATCGATTGCCTTTTTCATCATCTCGAGGGCTTGTTCATGTTTTCCCATCAAGCTCAACGTGTGGCAGTAAAGCGTATAGTTTCCGGCCGTTGGAGCCATATGGATTGCTTTTGTGAACAACGGGATCGCCTTTTCATAGTTTCCCGTGCCGAGATAGGATACCCCCATCTCGCTTATGTACCAGGGTGGCGGGCTGGGATTTAATCGAATCGCTTTTTCAAACATTCGAAGGGCTTCCTCATAGCGTTCGATCTGATTAAGCGCGGATCCGCCAAATGCATACCCATCGGCGTCGTTGGGATCAAGCTCGACTGCTATTTCTGCTTCTGCGACCGCTTTCTCCGGCTGCCCCGTATGCGCGTAAAATCGGCTCAATGCGATGTGCCCCTGGGCGCTTGATTTATCCAGAGAAAAAATCTTCTCTGAAAGTTCAAGCAGCCGCGCAACATCCGCTTCGCGGGATTTACTCCAACCATTGCCGAGATCAGCATCGATAGCATAGGCCAACCAGAAATAAGCCGTGGCGTATTTTGGATCCAGGTTAAGGGCGTCCTTGTACATTCGCTTGGCGATTTCCATGTCCTCTTTGGTATACCTGAAGTGATGTTCACGGCCTTTTAAGATTTTCAAAAATGCCTCAAGACTGGTCGTGCCGCCTCTGTGAATACGGCTTTGTTCCCCCTCCGTCAGAACCACCTGCAGGGCCGTGATGATCTCCAGGGTGATTTCATCCTGGAGTGCGAATATGTCCTTTAATTCCCGGTCATACCGTTCGGCCCATTGATGTCTTCCGGTTGGGGCATCGATGAGTTGAGCTGTAATACGAATCCTGTTCTCTGTCTTTTGGACACTACCTTCCAAAACATATCGTACGCCCAGCTCTTCCGCGGCCTGTTTGATATTGACAGGTTTGTTCTTGTAGGCAAAGGTCGAGTTACGGGCAATCACGAATAATTTGGGCGTCTTTGAGAGCGCCATGATGATGTTTTCAGTAATCCCGTCGCTGAAGTACTCCTGTTTGGGATCATCACTCATGTTGACAAAGGGTAGCACGGCAATGGAAGGTTTATCTGGCAAAGGCAGGGGTGTTTTCTCAGGTAAACCGGCCCTGCGAAGTGCATCCATGTAACGTTCCATACCTTCGCGATCTTTCCAGCCCATATTTTTAAATTCGCGCTCGATGTTAAAACTCGGATCCATCCTGAGGACTTCTGCCGCGGCTTCACGGGCTTTTTCTTCTTGCCCTAAGGTGGAATAAATGGCGGACAGGTTTCTATAGGTGGTGATATCATCCGGATTGAGATAGAGCGCTTTCTTAGAAGCTGCGATGGCGTCCTCATAACGCCCGGCGAACCAATAATACAAGCCTGAGTTTCTGTAATAACTCACGGGGGGAAACGGGTTGAGACGGCCGGCTTTCTCTTGCAGGGGTATGGCTTCTTCATATCTACCTGCGTTAAAAAGAGTCCCCGCCAAGGACTCGTAAGCGCCCGCATGATTAGGATTCATCCTCAACGCATGCCTTGCTATCTCGATGGCCTTTTCATGGTCCCCATTTCCTTGAACAATCCGGCTCCAAAATAGGAGATTAAAACTATTGTTTTCATCCAAGTCGAGGGCTTTGCGGGCATATTCGGTGGCCAACTGCCAAGACTTGTTGGGGTCTTGACTCCACCTCCGAGCTGTGTCCCAAAGATGGGTCGCACCAATTCCTCTGTATGCACCCGAGAAATCTGGATCCAGTCGAATAGCCTCTTCGTACAGCTGACGGGCCTTATACATATCCTCTCGATTGGTACGGTAGTAATACTTACTTGCTTCCAAATATTTTGCATAGGCTTTAAGGTTGTTGGTTTCCCGCTTCAACAGGCGTACCTGCTCTCCCTCGGTAAGCTTAACCTGCGTCTCAACGAGTATATTCATGGCGATTTTATCCTGCATAGCCAGCAAATCATCCATTTTGATGTCATATTGCTCGGACCACAAATGATGACCCTTCAAGGCGTCGATTAATTGCGTAGTCACCCGCAGCTTTTCACCGGACCGCTGCACACTTCCTTCCAGCACATACTGCACACCCAGTTCCTCGGCCACATGCTGGACTTTTACGCGTTTGCCCTTGTAGGCGAAAGAGGAGTTCCTAGCGATGACGAACATCCTGGGGACTTTTGAAAGGGCATTAATGATGGCTTCGCTTATGCCGTCGCTGAGATAATCTTGCTGGGAATCACCACTGAGGTTCTCAAAGGGCAGCACGGCAATGGAGGGTTTATCGGGTAATTCAAAGGCCATCCTCTCAACTGAAGCCGGTTCAATCGGTGGTGGAGACAAATAAAATTTCCATACCGCCACGCCCATAATCAGAACGATGGCTGCAATACCCCAGACGACTGACGCTTTCCTCCGCAAAAAGGGAATTAATTCAACCACTTTCTTTTTCTCAACGACGATAACTCTCGGCTCCATTAATACCCGATAGACACCGACAGGCTTGACAATATTTTTAACCGTTTGATCTCCTAAAAACTCATACCCATACGGCAGCTTGCTTTCAATGTGCTCAAAGGCCGTCTTCGAGATGCAAATACCTCCGGGTTTGGCCAGGCCTTCCAATCTGGCCGCAATGTTGACACCATCTCCATATATGCGATTTTTTTCCTGAATGACATCGCCAAGGTTAATGCCGATGCGGAACTGCATTTTGCGGTTTTCCGGTAATTCTTCATTTCGCGCTTTGATCTCTTTTTGAACCGCTACGGCGCATTGCACAGCATCGACCACGCTGACAAAATCGGCCAGCAGATTATCACCAGGTGAGTCCAGCACTTTACCGTTGTGCTGTTGGATAAGAGTGGTGAGCACCTCCCGATAAGCGGTTAAGGTGCGGACGGTTGCTTCTTCGTCCTCACCCATCAGACAACTGTAGCCTTCGACGTCTGCGCTTAGGATAGCAGTGAGTTTGCGCTTAAAACCTTCATCTGCCATAGTGGCACCCCCTTTTAGAGGTTTCAAAACGAGAGCGTAATTAAGTGGATTGTTCAGAGGAGCGCAAAATCTGATGAGGAATCTGATTCGATTATTGAAATGAAAAACCGCCTCAGATCAGTTGCAGCAGGAGAATCAAAGGATTTTCAATTGGATTTATACCCGATTCGTAGGATTTTAGTCAATTAAATTTAAGAATACGGCATTTGGTGATAGTGTATGTCAAAACCAAATATGACCCGCATGTAATTTATTGAGAGAGTATCTAAACTTATACAAAAGTGCAGATATGTTATCGCTTTTTGAATTTCACAAGTTTCTGATTGTCAGGCATTAATGGCACAAGCAAAAAAGAACCCTCTAAAATCATCCCTTACGCAACTTTCTGACATCCCCCACCCGCAAGGTCACGTTGCTTGAGTCAAAGTATTCGGCCAGCGGAATGACGAATTTGCGCGACACACCGGTCATTTCTTTAAATTGTGGGGTTGTAATCTCCGCCTGATCCTCAAGAAATTTAACCAATTTCTTCTTGAGAGCATTTATGGCCTCGGAGTGAAAAAACAGATCTTCTTTGACCTTGATGATGATTCCTTCATTGACCAGGTGCATGAGAACTTCTCGTGACCGTTTGGCATCAGCATCAAGGGATTTGGCAAGCTCCTTGAAATAGGGTGGCTCAAGTCCGGCCTTAAGATAAGTTTTCAGAATTTTATCCCTCACATCCGCCTGTTTCCCGCCCAGCGATACCGCATGCGTTGCCAGCCGGATGATATTTTCTTCCTGAGCGATGGTGTTTTCTTTGGTCATCTGATTCAACGTCAGGTTAAATAGCCTTGGCGTCAGCAGGGGAGGGAACTTGGTCTTCAGTTCCTCTTTGGACATGCCGGCTTTAAGCGGGTTGGTTTGATGATAGTCGGCCAATTGACGCTGGATATCCTCTTGAAGCATTTCAAAGCAGGTATGATGAATATAGATGCGGTTTTCCTTTTCGATCTGGATGAGTGTTTTTTGGGATAATAAATTCTGAAGAATTTTTTCAAGCTGTTTATCGGGCAAATTGGTCATCATTTTCAGATGGGCGAATGAAACCCCCTGATATCCGGCAGCTTCAACCTGAATTGCAATGATGGCTTCCGGCGCCTGATGTTCCAGAGCCTTTAAACCATCAACCACCTCAGGCTTGAAACGTTTATGTTTTCGGGGGATGGGATTTAGCACCTTACCACCGCCGATGGTGTACACCGGGGAATAGCTGCGGATCACAAAGCAATCATCTTTGACCAATGCCACCGGCGTGTCTAAGCGCAGTTGGGCAGCAGTGGCCTCATTGGGCGCCAGTTCCTCGCGATCCAGCAAAATGATCTTGCCGAGCACTTCGCTGGTACCGGTATGAAACCGGACCCGGGTGCGGTTTTTGAGCGGCTTTTTATTGCTGGCCAGATACTGGAAGGACACATCCACCATGTAACTGGCCACCAGGTTGCCCGGTTTGGACAATACCTCACCCCGTTGGATGGCTTCTTTTTCAAGTCCCTGGAAATTGATGGCAGTGCGCATGCCGGCGATGGCCTGGTCCGCACTTTGATTGTGTACCTGGATGCCGCGCACTTTAGATGTGATTCCCGAAGGGTAGATCATGATTGATTCACCAACGCGGACCTGACCGGAGATCAAGGTGCCGGTAATGACGCTGCCAAAGCCTTTCATGGTAAAGACGCGATCAATCGGCAGGCGGAACAGGTCCGAGGGGGGGCGGTCGGGGATTTTAGCGGCCAGTTCATCCAGGATTTCGATAAATTCGGGGATGCCTTCTTGGGTTGTCGAGGAAACAGTGGCGACGGGGGCGTCTTCTAAAAAGGTTCCTTTGACAAAATCGCGCATGTCCTCGAGGGCAAGCTCCAGCCATTCTTCATCGACCATATCGATTTTGGTAACAGCCACCAGGCCGGATTCGACCCCCAGCAAGGTGCAGATTTCCATGTGCTCGCGCGTCTGGGGCATAACGCCCTCATCGGCTGCGATGACCATCACCACAATGTCGATTCCGGTGGCACCGGCCACCATATTTTTGACAAATTTTTCATGGCCCGGAACGTCCACAATGCCCAGATGCTGGCCGCTGGGCAGGTCCAGCGCCGCAAAACCCAGTTCGATGGTGATGCCACGCTCTTTTTCCTCTTTGAGACGGTCTGTATCCGTGCCGCTTATGGCTTTGATCAGGCTGGTTTTGCCGTGATCAATGTGACCGGCGGTTCCCAGAATAATCTGCTTCACTGGGGAAACTCCTTATTAATCTTTTATCGCAAAGATGCCCTGAGTTTAGAGACTTTTTGAACGGGTTTTTCTTTGCGTCTTTGCGTGAGGATTCAGTCTCGTTTTCTTTTTCGCAGGTATTCCGCAAAATAAGCCAATCCAACCAAGATGATGGCCAATCCCACTACATATGAGGGATTGAGACTGCCGAAAAATATGCGGCTGATAATGGCCGCAAATGCCAGACCCACAATGGCTCTGATCACAAAAATCGTCATTTGATTCATTATTCGATCCTATAGTCTCGATTCAGGTAAGTTCGATTGTTACGAACAGGGTGCTTATTGTATATAGTATAAACAGTAAACGGTAGAATCCAATCCTTATCTGAAGAAGGTGGAGTGCGTCAATACCTGGTTTTTGCGCTTGAAATCACAATACATATTTGCTAATAATCTTCATTCGTAAATTCGAAATCCAAAATCTGCAATCCGCAATCGAATTATGGTGGGTGTAGCTCAGTTGGTAGAGCACCGGGTTGTGGCCTCGGCGGTCGTGGGTTCAAATCCCATCACTCACCCCATTTAAAAGCCTCAATTGAGCGCTGCTCAATTGAGGCGCAAAAATTCAAAAATATTCGTTTTACGAATAACATATATCCAATAACCAATAACGCAGAATTGAGCATGCTCAATTCTGCTGCGCGCCCGTAGCTCAGCTGGATAGAGCGCCGGACTTCGAATCCGTAGGCCGCAGGTTCGAATCCTGCCGGGCGTACCAATAAAATCAAGGGGTTAGATATATTTATCTAACCCCGTTTTTATTCTTGGTCAACGCTTTGGTCAACAATTGCGACTGCATCTGCAATTTTATCATCGAGCCAGGTAGTGTATTTTCCCATAGCTTGTCTATCTATCGAACAGAATACCAGATTAAGGTCACCACTAAAATGCTTGGCGGGCAGATGTACCAGCCAAGTGAGTTATCAAACGAATATCATTTTGCAGTGGTCGAAACCACTGCCGAATTTTGGGCCGGCGCTGTCAAGATACTAACACGGCGAAATAAAAAACCAGTGACCAGAAGCCATGGCCAGCGAATACTCAAAGAATTTATAAAAGCGAAAGTTTTTGGAGAGCATATCAAAGTCGGTCCACGAAATTATGTTGTCCCTGTTGGCTATTACAGGCAAAAATGGGATACGAAAATGTTTTACAAGGTCCCACTGGGCACAAAGCGGCTAAGTGCTTCAAAATTATAGAAATTTCGGGTTTCTTAATACAAAAAGTCAGACGACATTTTCTGTCGCTTGAGAATGTCGCTTGACCCTGCTTATTTTAAATCCAAGCGACATTTTACGAAAAACTAATTTTAAAAAAATATCAGAACGTTACATGCTGGGCACAATCCAAAAAAATTGCTTTGGTAATACAGCCCTCCGGCTGCTCCCGCCTATAGCGCAGGATACTAAAAGAACGTATCCAGACGCTATGAAGTCGCTTCGCAGCAGTCGGGCTGGCTAAGGCGCTGCAAGCCGCGCCTTAGCCATCATTTTTTTCCAGAGGTTTTTTATACTGGGCTCACTCTGGATTGAAAACCCTCCTCTGGAAAAGTTTGTTAATCTCAATCGCCTGTGAATTAAATTCGCTGGCCTGTTAAACCAAAGGAGATTTGCGTGGATAAAATCGGAATACCTGTGCAAAATCCCACGGCTAAAGATATGGCTGACTTTAACTTGAGCCGGCTGTTTTATTCGGTCAAAGAT
>JASFIV010000226.1:0-7697 GCA_050122475.1 Desulfobacterales bacterium
CGCCCCCTGATTTCACTGTTGAATTGGTATTTCAGCGACAGGTCCGAAATGGTCGCCAGGCCGCCAACAATGCGGCCGTCTTCATTCTTCAGCGCCATATAATTGGCCCGAATGGGAATGGCCTGACCAGCACGGGTTTTGATCTCTCCTTGACTGGTTGAGCGTGCCCGACCATCGGCAATTGTTTCTTCAAACAGCAACATGTGATGCGAAGTTTTCGGGCCGAATATCATGCTGCAGGATTTACCCAGGACATTGCCCCGATTAAATCCGGTAATGGTTTCAGCCTGGCTATTGAAAAAGGTGATATGCCCGCCCCGATCAACTGTCAGCACGCCAATGTCGAGGTTGTCCAGGATGATTTTCAAACGCCGATCATCATGTCTGACGCGTTCGAGCAGATCTTTGAAAACGGTGTGATCCTGAAAAACCTCGATACATCCCAGCGGCACCCGGTCCGGCCCGTAGATGGGTGATACGATGCGGGTGATACTGTGCTTTGCCCGACTGCGGTCGCTGACCTCAAAATCGACACTGCCGGCCGGCCGGCCGCTTTCGACCGCATCCATGTATTGACATTCGCCGCCACACAGCGGCTCGAGCAATACCTGGCTGCAGTATTTGCCCCGTAAATCCGATTCATTGTGCCCGGTGATGATTTCGGCCGAGTGATTCAAAGAAATGATTTTGCGGTCCGCCCCAACGATCATCACGCCCATTGAAAAGGTGTCGAAAATGAGGCCGAGCTGACGGTAGTGTAAAAGAATGTCATCCATTTGGCATCTTCGGGAGTTTGATGAAAAATTTGGAACCAACATCTTCTCGAGACTCAACCTTGATCACACCGTTGTGCGCATCGATTATTTTCTTGCTGATCATCAGCCCGATGCCCGTACCCTCGGAACCTTTGGTCGAAAAAAAGTGTTTGAATAACTTTTGTTTGGTTTTTGTATTCATGCCGCATCCGTTATCCAACACCTGATATTCAACCCCCCAACCGCGAATTTTTTGGGCACGGACCGTTACGGTTTTATCCGGTCCGTCCGGATCGGTATTGCGGCAGGCATCGATGGCATTGGACACCAGATTCAACAGACAGCGGCAAATGAGATCCGGATCAAAATGACAATCTTGCAGGTCAATTGGAAAATCGCTGATGAGCTCGATTCCCAGCTCCTGCGCCCGCGGGCGCATCAGGTCAATAACTTCCTGAGCCGACTTTACGGGATCGCAGGCCTGAATATGCAAATCGGTCGCTTTGGCGTAATTGAGCAAATCCAGGGACAAGTTAGTGATTTTATCGACGTTGCCCTTAATCATTTCCCAGCCCTGCATCAGATACTTCTGGTCATTGAGCTCGATGCCTTTCTCCAGCACAAAAGCGCCGCCTTTGAGCCCGCCGGTAATATTCTTTATGGCGTGTGAAAGCTCTGCCACTGTCTGCCCGACGGCCGCCAACCGTTCGGCTTCAACCAGCTGTTGGGTCTTATCCTGCACCAGCTGCTCAAGATTTTGGGTGTATTCACTAAGTTTTTGGCGCATGGTTATTCGCTCGACGGCGCGATTAAGAGCGATCTCCAGGACTTCATCATTGATGGGTTTGGTGACGAAATCGGTGGCTTCATACTTAACACTTTTGATGGCCAGATCCATATCGCCGTGACCGGTAATCATGATAATTTCCGTATCCGGGCTCAATTCTTTTAACCGGCGCAGCAATTCAATGCCATCCATTTCGGGCATCTTGATATCGGTCAGTACAATCGGTGGCCGTTTATCCTCGAAAATCCGCAGGGCTTCCACGCCATTTTCGGCCGTGTAGACCTGATAGCCGAGATCGGACAGCGCGATGCTGAGGACCTTGCGAATCCCCTCTTCATCATCGACGAGTAAAATTGACTTTTTCATCAGTTATCTTCTGCGACAGGTAATTTAATAATAAAACCGGTGCCCTCACCTTTGCGGGATACAGCCCGAATGCTGCCGTTGCAATCCTGGATGATGCCATAGCTGATGGAAAGTCCCAAGCCGGTGCCCTGCCCCACTTTTTTGGTGGTGAAAAAAGGCTCGAAAATCCGCTCTAAAATGCTCTCTGGAATCCCCACGCCGGTATCATGAACCTCAACGGTGACCTTTTCGGCATTGGATGTTGTTTTGAGCGTTATCGCCTTGGCGTCCTTATGATGCGGCTGATTTTGCCAGCGCTCATCGATGGCATCCCGGGCATTAATCAACAAATTAATGAACACCTGCTCCAGGCGGTCCGGATCCGCCATGACCGGGGGAAGATCCTGCTCATAATCCCGCACCACTTCAATGCCCCTGACTTTTAACTGCTGACCGAGAATTTGAAGCGCTTTTTCAAGAATACCGTTTACCTGCACCTTTTCCAGGGTGACATCGGACTTGCGGCCGAATTGGCGCATGTGATTGATGATTTTGGTGGCACGATCAACATAGGTGTCGATCTCCTCAGACATGGTCAACAGGATATCATCTTTGATTTTTTCATTCTTGTGGATCTTTTTCATAAAAAACCGACTGGCCGTCTTGATAACCGACAGGGGTTGATTGAGCTCATGGGCGACACCGGTGGCCATTTCGCCCAGCGTTGCCATCTTGCTGGCCTGAATCAACTGTTGTTCAGTTTGCAGCCGCTGGGTAATATCGCTGGTGGTGACCAGGTATACTTTTTCGCCGGGATGTTCAAATCCGGATATCCGCATGTTGACAAAAAGCGGACGGCCATCCTTGCCCAGATGGCTGGCCTGATTGATGACCGATTTTGTTTTAATCAAATTTTTGTAATGGTCCTGCTCCTCGGGTCTGAACAACTCCAAAAAGGATCGTGAGATCAACTCTTCTTTTTGATAGCCGTAAACCGTTTCAATGCTGGTGTTGCAATCGAGAATCTCAAGGGTCTCCATGTCTAATACGAAGACCGGATTGGGAATGTGATCAAATATGGCGGCGTATTTTTTCTCAGATTTCTCGAGCTCCTGTTCGAGCAGTTTGGTTTCGGTCACATCGAGGCTCATCTCCATGGCAGCCACGATTTCGCCGTTTTCGTCTTTTATCGGGGTGGTATGGACGATCCAATGGGTGGGGCTGCCGTCTTTGTTAAAGCCTCTTTCCTCGCTGAAATGCGACTTGCCGTCCTCAAAGGTTTTTTCGACCGGGCAGATGATGCATTTTTTCTGGCGCCCTTTATAGGCGGCATAGCAGTAATCCCCCGGTTGGGGTCTAAATTTCTCCTCAAATTCTCGATTGTAGCGGATCAGTTTATAATTCCGGTCCTGAACGGTAATGATGCAGGGAACCCGTTCAAACAGGTTCTGGTATTCATTGCGCTGTTTGTTCAGCTCGGCCTGTTTGTCTCTGATCCTTTTGCCCATCTTATCGATGGCAACCGAAAGCCGTCCCAGTTCATCAATCTGGTCCACCTCAATTTTTTCTAGGTAGTCTCCGTTGGCAATCAGCCGTGTGCCGTTCACCATTTTTTTGATGGGCCTTCGGATAAAACGCATGATGAAAAAAATGATGGCCGCCGAAGTGATGAGAAACAAAATAGCCGCAAAGGCAATCAGCCAGCCCTCAAATACGGCCAGTTCCCTGTCGGTTTTGTCTAAAGATATCACCAGGTCCAGAGCCCCTAAAACCTTCTTGTCTTCCGGATGCTCATGGCAGGACGACGCACACCCCGGTTCGCTGTATATGGGGCTGATGATGCCCAGCAGTCGATGTCCCTGGGGGGCGGTAAAAATACGCGTTCTTTCCGACAGGCTCAGCTCGGTCAGCGGCGGCTCGGTGCGATGGCAGATGAAACAGGCCTCGGCTTTGATATTGGTTTTATGATCCACCTCGGCGTCTTTGTTCGAAAACTTTATTTCACCGCCTTTGTTGTAAATTCGGATGTTTTCGAGCTTTTTTTCCCGGGCGATATTTTTAATGATCAGGGTGATATCGTCTCTCAAATTGTTCATCATGGCGTAATGCAGACCGAGTCTGATGGAGTGGGACAATCCATCGGCACCTTCAAGAATACCCTGCATGGTCTTTTTTTGCTGGTAGTTGATATTAAAGTAGGCCCATACCGATATGCACAGCAGCAGGATAAGCCCCACCAAGATGGTCAATTTGTATATAATGCTTCGATTGAGATAATTAATAAGTTTAAACATTTTTAACGCTGGCTGTTTTTTAAAATTATGTTTCGGCTCTTAAAACTGTGTCGATCAGCCGGCTCAGTTCGCCGGCATCCGGGGGTTTTTCCATGTATGCTTCCGGATCCGGCAGCTCATTCCCCCGGTGGGGGCTTAATAGCCGGATGGAGTGCAAAAACGTTTTGCGGGCAATGGCAGACAAAATAATAATCGGTATTCGCGCAAGCTTGGGATCTGTTCTGAATTGCCGGTAGGTCTCAATGCCATCGACAATCTGGGGCATCATCACATCCAGGATGACAAGCGCCGGCGGGTTCGCAAAGGCTTTTTGAAGTGCTTGGTTTCCATCATTGGCAACAGTGGCCTCAAAGCCGGATGTTTCCACCACCGTAGAGACAAAAATGCGCATGTCGCGTTCGTCATCGACCACCAGGATTTTGTGATTTGCCATGGTCAAATTTCCGTGCCAAAAGACTTGGCGGTTGACATATAAAGGTCGTTACGCCATCGGCGGTTGCAAATTAAACCCAACGGAAGGTAATTTTGTACCAAATTGATTAAATCTGCAAGTCCAAAACAAAAAAGAACCGCCTGGAACTGTATTGCGTACAAGAGACTGATGTCGCAAACCGCTTGGATTAGGCCGGAGTCGACCCGTGCATCTGTTTTGTTTCCCTCAATTTAAATGTACGATATTTTGACTATCAACGATAAATTGGATATCATGAAGTTATACCAAAACCTCAATGTAAAACGCTCGGTCATTATGAAGCCTATGAACAGCTTTTCTATCAAACATGCCTGCTGGCTGATGTGCCTGATGCTTTTAATCGGCGTCGGCTGTGCTGAACTGCAGGGCAAGTCGGTACAAACGTACCAATCAAAATATAATGCGGCGGTTCAAGCCAGCGAGGATGCGCTAAAAGAACTTGAAATATTGATTTTAAAATCAGTATCAGATGATTTAAGGACAGATATATTGGCAAGAAGAGCAGATGGAACTCCTGTTACGGTGGAGGTTAAGCGGGTGGATCGAAATTTTACCCGGGTCTCCATTGGTACCGGTACCGGAATCGCTCCCCAATTGAATAGAGAAACGTCAGATCAGATTCACGAATTTATTCGGAAACAGCTGATGATCTCACCGTCATCGATCACTAAATGGCCTGAATAATAGACGATAATTTATTTTTCATCCTTTTCTTTTTGCTTGGAGTATCCCGGAATCAGTGTTTGAGAGCTGATGACCCCTGAAATCTGACGGATCTTATTGTGTACAAAATCCCCGATGGTTTCGGCATCCGAAGAAACCAGATCGCGCTTCAACACGATTTTGGCAATCACATCGACATTGCCGTGAACCGAATGAACCTCTTTGACCTCATCCAGTTTAAAAAGCTTATCGACAAGCCGAATTTCCTTCTTAGCTGCAACATTGATCAATACAAAAGCGGTAATCTCCCGCAGCATCTCTGGATATTGCGTTTCTTCTAATTTAGCCATTTTACTTCTAAATGCCTCCATGGTCTTGGGCACCAGCTGACTGATGCCGATCCCGTATCTGAGCATGTGGTCATTTCGATCCCACTGGTGAACCGAAATAAACGTATATAAATCCGCCAGGGTTCTGCCCGGAAAGTGTTCTATCAGGCTGCCTTTTTTAATAATGGCGATCAGCGGCCGGTAAATCGTATCATACCAATCTTTGGCGGCATCCGCTAAAGTTACCGGCTCTGCGCCTTCTTTTGCAAGAAAATCCCGGTGCTGTTTAATTTGATCGAATAAATGCTCATATTGGCCAAAATCCGTTAACTCGATCGTGTGGTGCAGCTGGGTTTGATCATCAAATTTGGCTTTTTCACGGTAAAGCAAATTTTCCAGCGTACCTTCGGAAGGGATAAATTCAGTCACCTTCGCCCGAATTTCGTCGTGTCCCAGCGCATTGGCTGCTGCGATGCGATGATTACCGTCCAGAGCGAAATATTCTTTTTTAATCTGATAAAGCTTTACCGGGGGCAGCGCCTTGCCTTCACGCATTCTGCGTTTGATTTTATCCAGCCGCTCTACCGGCACGTGCGAGCGGATCCTAAAGCGTTCGTCAAAATCGAGATAACGGCCAACGCTGCCAACAATTTGTTTCAGCGCAACCGCTCGAATACCGCGATCGCGGGTTTCATAGGCTGCTTCCTTTTTCTGAACCTCTTTAAAAGACTTGAGCATCAGGTTATCCTTCGGTTGCCGGGGCCGTTTTCAACCGTTCGCCAACGTCGTTTTTCTTATCGATATCAAACATATAATAACCGTACGTATTGATAACGCGGGTACGATTATATAGCGTTATGCGCTGGGATGCATCGCTAAAATGGGCATGAATGTGCCCGTGGATAAAATAGGTCGGTGAATATTTTTCGATCAACCACCGAAAACTCTTAAATCCCCTGTGGCACCGATCTTCGGCATCGTGGATATGGCGCGGGGGCGCATGCGTAATGACGATATCGATGTTTTTGCGCCACCAGAGGCGGGGGCGCAGACGTTGTATCTTCCAGTACATCTCGCGCTCGGTATACTGGTTGGGGCCGCCGTTGTACCAGCGCGAGCCTTCCAGCCCCAGAATGCTTTTGCCCTTAAATTCAGCCAGATCATGGGTCAGGCGGGTACACCCCCCCGGTGAACGATCGTGCCGCAGGTCATGGTTCCCCCGTACAAAATAAAGCGGCGCGTTCAGGCGATCCGCCAGAAACGAAAGATATTCAGGCGGCAAGTCCCCGCATGCCAAAATCAGTTCAACCTTTTCAAACTGCCGGGGATCAAATTGATCATACAGGACGGGTTCAACCCGATCAGAAACCGTTAAAACCCTCATTTAGTAACTCTCACAAATGATGTCATCCCAGGGACAGACCGTATGAAAACTGCCCCAAAATATAAAAAAGGAATCAGATTGAAGCTGATTCCCTTGTTAACGCCTGCGGCGAAAAAATGATTGGCGGTCACTCTTTGTTGTTTTCTTCTTCCTCACGTTTGCGTCGGTCTTCATTTGACCGCCTTTCGGGAATGTGTTCGGTATAGGAGAATTGCCGCCGATCGACATGTGAACGACGATCTTCTTTAGTGGATTCTTTCTTATCCGATTTATCCGGCGTCTTTTTTGCTGCCATTGCAAAACCCATTTAGGCCTCCAGACATTAATTGCGTCAGAATTATTTATGTCAAATCCAATGAAAAATCAACTTTTATTTAAGTTTCCCGCCCAACGGCTTTTCTAAAATAATAAAGGGGGGTTGCATGCTATAAAAACATTTTATATAAAGTTCTTGAAAAGTTCGGGTTCCATCCATTATTTTATCAAAACATCTGATGATACTCAGAAAAGCGGTCCCATCAAAAGCGCTCATGATATTTTTCCCAGGCACTATTCAGCATACTAATGTCATGACACCACACAGGGGGGAATAATGATTGCCTATTACGTCTACGATGAAAAAAAAGAAGATGATACCATTGTGCTACCGGATTTGGGCTGCAGTGTCT
>JASFIV010000227.1:0-7678 GCA_050122475.1 Desulfobacterales bacterium
TCTGTCATAGCTTGACCTCGCTATTTTCCGGCCGCGAAAAGACCCGTTGGTTTGATCAGAAGAATAATGACCATAATCAGGATATTGACGCCTACCGCCAGCGGGGGCAACAGGTAGGCCACATAATTGTATGAGAGACCTACGATCAGGGCCCCCACCAGGGATCCGGTGATACTTCCCAGGCCCCCGATAATGACAATAATAAAGGCAAAGATGAGGTAGGCCCCCCCCATGTCCGGATAGACCTGCAGGTTGAAGATGGCCATGGTCAATCCCCCGACGGCGGCCAGACCGGCCCCGACCGCAAAGACACCTGTAAATAGCAGGAAGATATTGTGGCCCATGGCTTGCACCATTTCCGGGTTTTCCACCCCGGCACGCACGATTTTGCCGACTTTGGTCCTTTTTAATATGAGTTGTATGACAGCGTAAACGATCATCCCCAGCACGATGGCATAAATGGGATATTTTAAAATAATAATATCAAAGATGTTCCAATTCCCGGCAAATGATATCGGCTTGGGCATCACTTCGTCATTCGGTCCCCAGATAATACGGATCAGTTCCGTAAGCACGACCATACCCCCAAAGGTAATCAGGATTTGAAACAGATGGGAGCCGTATACCCGGCGGACCAGCACCCTTTCGACAACCATCCCCACTGCCGCAACAACGCTGAAAGCAGCAACGATGGCAATGAAGAAGATCCCAAAGTTCAGAAAGACCGAATTCGCTGTTACCCATGTGTTAAGGTGCTCGAAGACACTAAAGGCCACATAGGCCCCGTAGGCAAAGCAAACCCCGTGGGCAAAATTAATCACATCCATCAGGCCGAATATGATACTCAGCCCGGAAGCCACCAGAAACAGCATCATCCCCATGGCCAGGCCTGCAATCGTAAGGGTCATATAGGTACTGAAGTCCATGCCCAAGAGCGGAAGCAGATAAAGAACAACAGCTCCTCCGATGGCCAGTTTCGATCCCCACTGTTTAAGTATTGTCTGCGCCATAAAAATTGACTCCTTAGCTGTCGGCTTTTGAGATGCCCAAATACTTGCTTTGCATCTCCTCGTCCTGGACAAGGTCCTCCATGGCACCGCTGTGAACGACCATGCCGTCGTCCAGGATATAGAAATGATCTCCCACGCTGCTGGCCATGTAAAAATTTTGCTCCACCAAAACAACTACGCTGTGCTGTTTGATCTGATTGATGGCATCGATGAGCGCATTAATAATAATGGGGGCCAGCCCCTTTGTCGGTTCATCGATGAGCAGCAGGGCGGTGTCGTTTACAATAGCCCGGGCGATGGCAAGCATCTGTTTCTGTCCGCCGCTGAGAATACCGGCTTTGGCCCGCCAAAAATCCCGCAGGGCGGTAAACATATCCAGGACTTTTTCAAGCCTCTCGGCCGTTGCAGCATCTTCTCGCAGCATGGCCACCTGCATGTTCTCTTCCACCGTAAGGTCAGAAAAGATACCCATATTTTCAGGCACGAAACCGATTCCCAGCCGGGCAATGTGGTATGGTTTCTTGGACTGGATCTCTTTGCCTTTGAAGATGATTTTTCCCTCAGAAGCCGGCAGCAGACCCATCACCGTTTTAAGGGTCGAGCTTTTGCCCGCTCCGTTGCGGCCGATCAGAACCGTCACGGCATCGGCCTTGGCCTCAAAGGAAATCCCTTGCAGGATATGGTGTTGGCCGATGAAGGTATGGATCGCCTCGGTTTTCAAAATGGTCTCACTCACGTGTCGTTCCTCCTCCCAGATAGGCTTCCTGGACAGCCTCACTTCTGTAAATCTCATCGGGTTCACCATCGGCGATGATGCGGCCCTCCTGCAGAACCATGATGGTGTCTGAAAGCGACATGATCATGTCCATCTTGTGCTCGACCAAAAGCAGGGTCCGGTCCCGACCCTCCTTGATTCGCTGCAGGATCTCTAATATGGCCGGAACCTCTTCCTGGCCCATACCAGCGGTGGGCTCGTCTAAAAAGAGTATTTCCGGCTTGAGCGCCAATAAAATGGCGATCTCCAGCTTGCGCTTTTCCCCATGGGTTAATTCGGCGGATGTGGCACTCCACTTTTCATCCAGCAGGACCTCTTGAAGGAGTTCGTAGGCCTCATCTTCGGCATCTGAAAAATGAAGATAACTTTTCCAGAAGTTCAAGCCGAAGCCTTCACGCGACTGGATAGCTACTCTCACATTCTCCAGAACGGATAAAAGGGGAAAAATATTGGTCAGCTGAAAAGAGCGCCCCATGCCCAGGCGGGTTCTGTCGGCCGGGCTCAGGTCGGTGATATCCCGTCCTTTCAAAAAGACCTTTCCTTCGGTCGGCTTATACTGGCCTGTCAGCATATTGAAAAAGGTCGTCTTGCCCGCCCCGTTGGGACCGATGATCGACTTGAGCGTAAAGGGCTCCATTTTAAAATTGACCTGATCTACGGCTACATGTCCGCCAAATCGGATGGTCAGGTCCTTTGTCTCAATGATGGGTTCTGTACGTGCTGCATTCATTTCGCAAGTTCCAAATTATATTTTAAAGGCATCAGGTAAATAATAGCGCAATGCATTTGGCGCAGAAAATTCAGGCGCGATGGAGTGCCGGAGCGCCGGCATGAAATATATTTTGCCGACACCCCGGAACTTCAGCATTTCAGGAATACGCCCGGATGCACTGCGAATTCAGCCCAAATTTCCGATATGATGGGCTGGCACCTATTGTTGGTTCATGATGGGTGGTGCCGTCTCCTCCATGCTCATAACTCTCGTTAGTTCGGGAATGGCCCACTCGACATCGGGTTTTACCTTCAGTTTGAAGGCGAACATGGCCTGCAGGGCTTGGTGGTCTTCTTTTCTGAACTTCATCATGCCCTTGGGTGTCATAAACTCCATACCCTCCATGGCAGCAATCAGTTTTTCGGTGTCCGTGCTGCCCGCCGTTGTGATGGCCTGAACAATAGCGCTGGCAGCCGCAAAACCGCCGCAGGTAAAAAAATCCGGGGGTTCGTTGAAGCGTTTCATGTGTTCGGCGACCAGCCAGTCATTGACCTCATTTTTTGGATTTTCGTAATAGTAGTAAATGGAACCGACCATCCCCTCTAAGGGTTTCCAGGCCTTTAGCGCCGCCAGCACGTTGCCGCCACTGGTAATCTGGATGCCATACTTATCCAGCCCGCTTTCCTGAAGCTTGTTCATCGGACTGTTTTTTCCGGCCCAGATCACAAAGACATACTTGGGCTCCGGTTTATCCTTGAGCGCCCCGATGACCTTCTGAATTGCCGCCGCAAAATCCGTTGCTTTGGGATCGGCATACTCTTCATGGACGATCTTGGCACCGAGTTTCTCCGCCGCTTGTTTGTAAGCGGCAACCCCATCCCGCCCAAAGGCATAATCTTGGGCGATGGTAGCGATGCTGACGCCCGGTTTGGCTATGGCGACTGCATTGGAGATTGCATCCTGGCCTGAATTGCGGCCGGTTCGAAAAATGTAGCGGTTCCAATTCTTGCCGGTGATGGAGTCCGCCACTGCAGGCTCCACAATCAGGATCTTCTTGAATTCTTGGGCCACGGGGAGGCAGGCCAACGCCACGCCGCTGCTGGTGGGTCCCACGGCGATATCCACCTTGTCGTCGCTGTAAAGTTTGGTCAGCAGCATCTTGCCTCGGGCCGGTTTGAGTTGGGTGTCCTCCGCGATGATTTTGACATCCCTTCCAATGATCTGGTTGGTGCCTTTGGTGAAATATTCGAGCCCCATCTTAAATCCGGTAACCTCCGCTTTTCCGTATATCTCATAGGCACCGCTCAATCCCTGAATAATACCGATTTTAATCGGCTCGGCCGACATCGCCGGAGACACCAATAGTACCGAAATCAGTAATACCAGGATAAAACCATAATGTTTCTTTTTCCCTTTCATTTTAATCCTCCTTTCTGATGATTATAGACAGCTTTAATAGATGTACGGCACTTACAAATTTACTCTCAAAAGGATCGCACTGACAACATGTTTCAAATACCGAAGGTTGCTTTACAATTGAAGATTGAAAATTGAATGTTGAATATTTAAGGTTCGCCTGCGGCGGATCAATTTAAAAACCTATCAAAAAATAGCGGAGCGAAGCGACATCCACAAATATTCAATTTTCAATATCCAATATTCAATTATTTTACCGAGCCTCGTCTCGGTAAAAGAATAGCGACTCAAGAATACGCCTCCCTCAACTTATTTTTAAGCACCTTGCCGGCCGCATTGCGCGGCAGCTGATCGACGAAAATGACCTGTTTGGGAACTTTGTACTTTGCCAATCTTTCTTTCAAAAAATCGATGATCTCAGCCTCCTCCAGCTCTTCACCTGCCTTGAGCGCGACGATGGCCCTGCCGACCTCGCCCCACTTTTCATCCTTTGCCCCGATAACGGCGGCCTCGGCAACCTGTGGCAACTCAAAAATCGCGTTTTCCACTTCAGCCGGATAAACATTCTCGCCCCCGGAAATAAACATATCCTTTTTACGGTCGACGATATAAAGATCACCGTCCGCGTCCATGCGTGCAATATCTCCGGTATGAAACCAACCGCCTTCAAAGGCCTCGTTTGTAGCTTCTGGCCGGTTCCAGTAACCTTGCATCAAGTTGGGGCCACGGATAACCAGCTCTCCCTCTGCGTCAGCCGGCACGTCGTTCATCTCGGCGTCCACAACCCTTGCCTCGACATGAAATAAGGCCCGGCCAATGGATCCGGCCTTCTTGAGGGCCAGGTCCTTGCTCAAGGTGGCGATGCTCGGCGCGGCTTCACTCATGCCAAAGCCCTGCTGAAGCACAATCCCGGCATCATGGTATTGCCTCACCAGGCTAACCGGTAATGGTGCCCCGCCGCTCATAACCACACGCACTTTGGCAAAAGCATCTGGCTTGAAATCAGCATGTTGGATCAGGAATAGAAAGACCGCTGCCACGCCAAAGAAGAGCGTGATCTTTTCTTTTCTAAGCAGGCGCAACGTTTCAGCCGGCTCAAAGGTGCGCTGGATGACAACCGTGCCTCCCATATACAGCACGGGCAGAGTGAAAAGCCCGATACCGCCGATATGAAACATCGGTAAAACTGAAAGGTTGCGATCATTTGGGGTGAAGTTCATGTCCAGCGTGAGGTTGATGGCGTTCCAGAAACTGGCCCCCTGGCTCAGAACGGCTCCTTTGGGTCGACCGGTGGTACCGGCGGTGTACATGATGATGTGGGCGGTATCCAGCCCAACCGGTTGATCGACTGTGGGCTCATCCTCAGACTGCCGCGCCAAAAGTTCCTCATATGCATCGGATTCCCGGCCGGCCGCGCTGCCTAGCACAATCATGCGCTTGATGGTCGTCTGTTCTTGTAATTGCGTCACGACTTCAGCGAATTCAGCATCAAAAAGCAGGGTATCGGCACCGCTATCAGAAAGATTGAAAGCCAACTCTGGAGGTGAAAGCCGCCAGTTCAGGGGAACCAGTGTTAAACCCAGCTTGGCGGTGGCAAAAATCACTTCGACATACTCCAGGCAGTTGTGAGCCAGAATGGCGCAGCGGTCGCCGTGTGCAAGACCCAGCGTCTGAAATGATCTGGCCAGTCGGTTAACCCGACGGTTCAACTCACGATAGGTCAGACGACGCGCTCCATCGACCAGGGCTTCCTTGTCACCCCCCAGAAATACCCTTTTTGTAAGCCAGAAGCCGATTCCCTGCACCGATATCCTCCTTTACGGGTATCTTAATTCTGTTATATGCAATTTTATTGCGTTTTTTTTAAAAACATCCGCCACCAAGGCCCGAAGACGCGAAGATAAATACTAATGAAAGTTTTCCTTGGTGTCTCGGTGCCTTTGTGGCAATCTCTTCCAGCTAGTCAGAGTCCGGTCATTCGATAAATGGCAAAACATCCGCCACCAAGGCACGAAGACGCGAAGATAAAAAATACTGAAAGTTTTCCTTGGTGTCTCGGTGCCTTTGTGGCAATCTCTTCCAGCTACTCCAAATTCGGTCATTCGGGAAAAAGTTTTTTCATCAATCCGGCCATGTTGTGTGCAAAATTGACAACGGTCTGAAGCCCCTCGGTGTCATCGGCTGCATCCCGGGCGCCCCCGGCTCCGGCCAAACCGACGTTCCAGTAAGTGGACCCGGGTACGATCAGGCCGTTAAAGAAAAACCACAATAAAAGCTGAGAGAACGCCACGTTGTGGCCGGCCCTGCGGGCAACGGTGATCGGCCCTCCCACTTTGCCGGCGAAAAACTTATCGCTCCAGTAAGCCACGAATGTGGCCCGGGCCAGCAGGGCCATCATCTGGGGCACGACCGAACTGAGATAAACCGGGGATCCCAGAATCAATCCTTCGGCATCCCGCATTTTGGCAAATATTTCGTTGAAATCGTCCCCTTTGATGGTGCAAACACCCTTTTTCTTCTTAACGCAATCATAGCATCCGGTACAAGGTTTAATCTCCTTGCCGCGCAGCGAAATCAGCTCCGTCTGAATACCCTCTTCCTTCAGGACCTTTAAGCCGGTTTTGACATAATGAAGCGTGTTACTTCTGGCTCGCAAACTTCCTGCGATTCCGATGACCTTCATAAGCTTTATTCCTCCAGATCTCGAACGAGTACCAGCGATTGTGCCTGGCAAACCCATTCACCGCTCGAGTTTGTGCACGTGCCGATTAAATTCACCAGGTCTTTCTGCGGTCTCAACCGAACGATTTCAACTCTGGCGGTAATTTCATCGTCCATGTAAGCCGGTGCCGGAAAATGCAAATTTTGTTTCAACCAGTTGGTTCCCTTGCCGGGCAGTTTAGTTCCCAGCAAATCGGAGAACATGCCGCTCAGCAGCGGTCCGGGAATAATGCAGTCTCTAAATCCAAGCCGGCGGCAGTAGGCTGCATCGTTAAACAACGGATTCTTGTCCTGGGTTAAGGCGGCATATTCAGCTAAATCCGCGGCAGTAAAGACCCTTTTTGCTGCTGCACTTTGGCCGACCTCCAGGTGCTTCAATGATTGCGCTTCTGAGTCACCAGCGGCCGCCATGCTTGCATCAATTCCCGGAAACCCGCCTTTCCAACCCGGCAAATGAACGGTTGTGCTGCCATCGCAGGCCAGTTTGTCGTCCGGTAGACCGATGACGGTGCTCAATTCAGCCAGTTGCAGTGCATATTGGAAATCAATAACTTCTAAGTTAATCGTGATTTCTGTATCGGTATAGGTTGGATTCTGAAACATCATATCCTGCTTTATTTGCAGGATCCCGGGTCCTGGATACTGGGTGCTTAACACCCGGCAGATGGTGCTGTACAGCAGCATACCATGCGCGACGGTCTTGCCGAAATGCGTGCGGGCAGAAAATTCGGGATCTACATGGATGGGGTTGTTATCACCGCTAAGATCGGCAAAGCGATCAAAATCTTGCTGCGTATAGCTGCATGTAAAGGTTTCAACATCTCCCACTTTAACCTTCATGGTGTTTCCGATGATCCAAAAAGGGTGCTTGGCAATTACTTAAATTTACGTGAAGCTTTCGCGCATAACGCGTTTGAGGGTTTTACCGGCCACATTGCGGGGGAAATCTTCCATAATGACAACATCATGCACCCGTTGAAACTTGGCGGCCACCCGCGCGTTGATCCAATCCCGCAGCGCTTCGGCAGTGATGCTGCCGGGTTC
>JASFIV010000228.1:0-7549 GCA_050122475.1 Desulfobacterales bacterium
TGAGTTTGCAAGCGCCGTGGCTGCCGGTGCCATGAATGCCAAAATGAAGCCGGCAGATATATTTATCGGAACCCAGGATGAAATCATCGACACACTCAAGCAATCGCTGAAGTCCGGGGATTGGGTTCTGATCAAAGGATCACGGGGCGCCCGGATGGAAACCGTTGTCAAAGAGATCAAAGATTGGGCCACGATTAAGCCGGAGGCCTAATCGTTATTCGTTAATAGTTATTCGTTATTGGAAAAAGCGACTCTCAGAGGCAAAAAAAAGATACGAATAACCAATAACAAATAACCAATAACGAATAACCAATAACTAACACAGGTTGGCTGCTGCTGCCTGCCCGCCATCGCTGTTGACTGTCCCGCTTTCACGCGTATGCAGATTGCGGCGGACGGGCGAGGCGGGCGGGTAGCGCTCAAAATATATTGAAGATTGATTATTGAATATTGAAAAATCGGTCATGCAAATCCTTAATTGCTCTGAAGCAACAAATTTAAAATAGATCCGCCGCAGGCAAACCTTAAATATTCAATCTTCAATTGACAATATTCAATCATTGGGAATGCCCGCATGAATCAATTGAGGTATTCTGCAACAAAAAGAGAAGGACATTATTAATTGTTGTATCACCTGCTATATCCGCTACACACAACGCTGTCGGTCTTTAACGTATTTCGCTACATTACGTTTCGGACCATTTATGCCAGCCTGACGGCCTTTTTGATCTGCTTTCTGCTCGGGCCGTGGATCATTCGCAAGCTCAGCGGCATGCAGGTGAAACAATACATCCGTGACGACGGACCCGAGAGCCATCTGTCCAAAGCCGGCACCCCCACCATGGGTGGCTTGTTGATTGTGTTTTCAGCGGTGATATCGACGCTTTTATGGAGCGATCTGACCAACTATTTTGTCTGGATTATGCTGTTTGTCATCATCGGCTATGGCCTGGTGGGCTTTGTGGACGACTATTTGATGCAGATAAAAAAACGCAGCAAGGGCCTGTCGGCTCGTAAAAAATTCGGACTGCAAATCCTACTGGCTATCATCGCCGGATCGCTGCTTTACGCCACCCCGGATTTTTCCACCGAGGTGACGATACCGTTTTTTAAGAAGCTTTCACCGGACCTGGGCTGGGGATACATTTTTTTCGCCGCACTGGTCATTGTCGCCGCATCCAATGCCGTCAACCTGACGGACGGCCTGGATGGCCTGGCCATCGGGCCAGTGGTCATTGCGGCTGCCACTTATATGTTCTTTGCCTATGTTGCCGGTCATATCAAAATTTCAGAATACCTGCAGATCAATTACGTCGCCGGCAGCGGCGAAGTGGCCATATTTTGTGGTACCCTGGCTGGCGCCGGCATGGGCTTTTTATGGTTTAATGCCTACCCGGCACAGATTTTTATGGGCGATGTCGGGTCGCTTTCGCTCGGCGCAGCCCTGGGCACCATTGCGGTGATCACCAAACAGGAAATCCTGCTGGTGCTGGTCGGCGGCCTGTTTGTGATCGAGGCATTATCGGTCATCTTTCAGGTCGGCTTTTTTAAGATGACCAGCGGTCGCCGAATCTTCAAAATGGCCCCGCTGCACCATCACTTTGAGCTCAAGGGCTGGCCGGAACCGAAGGTCATCGTCAGATTCTGGATAATTGCCATTGCACTGGCACTGCTGGCGATGAGTACGCTTAAGCTGAGGTAAATCGCTTAACAATGGAGTGATAGAGTAATGGAGTATTGGAGCACCGAAAATTGCGGATTGCAGATTGTGGATTGCAGATTGAAATGTCAAATATTTCGTCAATTAGAAATCCGAAATCTGCAATCCGAAATCCGAGATCTTATCAGGATCGATAAACCTGCAGAATTATGTAATACGCGGTGAAGGACAGTGATGGATCTTGCCGGTAAAAAAATCGTGATTGTTGGTCTTGGTCGCACCGGGGTTGCGGCTGCCCGCTTCCTGCATCAACAGGGTGCGCGCATTAAGGCGACCGACACCGCCGATGAGGCTGCACTGGGGGATGCGGTCACACAGCTGCAAAATATGGGCGTCGATGTCGAGCTGGGAGCCCATAGCAGCCGTGTTTTTCAAGAATCGGATCTCATTGTTGTCAGCCCGGGCGTTTCCCACACCATCGCACCCATCGTCCAGGCCAGATCCAAGGGCGTAGAGGTTGTCGGTGAGGTGGAATTGGCCGCCAGATTCATCCAGGCGCCCATTGTTGCTGTGACCGGGACAAACGGTAAAACCACTACCACTGAGCTTCTGGGGCAAATGCTGCAGAATTCTGGTATTCGTACGTTTGTGGGCGGCAATATCGGCAATCCGCTGATCGAATATGTCAGCAGCGGACAAAAAGAGCCACTTGTTGTAGCCGAAATCAGCAGCTTTCAGCTGGACACCATCGATCGGTTCCGCCCGCATGTCAGCATTCTGCTGAATATCACGGCAGATCATCTGGATCGTTACCCGGATTTTGAAGCCTACGCGGATTCCAAAATTCGAATCTTTCAAAATCAGCAGGCTGATGACATCGCTGTTCTCAACGGGTCGGACCCGCTTATTCGAGCCAAAACAAAAGATATCAAAAGCCAACGGCTATTTTTTCCAGCGCTGAAGGCGGGTGAACAAGGCGCTGTCCTAAACGGAAAGCGCATCATCCTGAACCTGGGTCAATTGAAACCAATAGAATCCAAAATCCGAATTCCGAATTCCGAATTCGACTCGACTGAGCCCATCGGCCGTGAGCTCAGGGCCGAACGGCTCGTCGCAGGCCGAATTCAATCAAATTTGGATATAACCCAAACCGCTCTTATGGGGCGCCACAATCATGAAAATGTGTGCGCGGCCAGTCTGGCTGCATTGGCGGCCGGTGGAACCGTACAAGGGATTCAGCAAACACTCGTTGAATTCAAAGGCCTGCCGCACCGGCTCGAGCGTGTGGCCACCATCAACAACATCCATTTTTTTAATGATTCCAAAGCCACAAACGTGGACGGTGTGCTCAGAGCGCTGGATTGTTTTTCAAGACCGATTGTGCTGCTGATGGGTGGTCGCGACAAGGGCAGCAACTTCAAGGTGCTGGCGGATCCGATCGGCAAGCAGGTCAAAGAGCTCATTGTGATGGGTGAGGCGGCCGAGCCTATCAAAAATGCGCTCGGCCGGCTGGTACCAACCAAAATGGCGGATTCAATGGATGCTGCGGTAGCAACTGCATTTGCGGATGCAAACCCGAATGAGGTCGTCCTTTTATCACCCGGGTGTGCAAGCTTTGACTGGTACAGCAGTTATGCCGAACGGGGCGATGATTTCCGCCGCGCGGTTGAAAAAATCCAGAAAAAGGCTGCTCGGAAAGCCTTAAGATGAAAAAATATAAACCCAATAAGCCCACGTCAACCCGCTCGTCTCGCCTGGTCGGCTCGCAACGGCGGGCGGGTTGGCGTGCGATAAACTTTTAATTTTTCAAACAATGGCCTCACGCAAAGACGCCAAGGCGCTAAGTTTATTAAATAAACAATAATACAAAAATTTTTTCTTCGCGGGCTTTGCGGCTTTGCGAGAGGCAAAATTCACATATTGCAAACAATGGCAAAAAAACAACACCATATTCGGACCGCATATTATGATGTTCAGCTGTTGTTTCCGGTTCTTTTCCTGGTGGGCATCGGGATCGTGATGGTGTACAGCGCCAGTTCAGCACTGGCGCTAAAAAAATTCGGCAGCGACTTCTTCTTTTTAAAAAAGCAGGCGCTGTTCGCCCTGGCGGGCGCGGTGGTGCTCGTGGCCGGCCGGCATTTTCCGTATCGCTATTATCGCGTGCTAGCCTATCCGTTGGTCGGGATTTCCCTTGGGCTTCTGGCGCTGATTCATTTTAGTGATTTAGGGCTCGCGGCCGGTGGGGCCACCCGATGGATGCGGCTGGGCAGTTTTTCGTTTCAACCATCTGAGTTTGCCCGCATCGCGTTGGTCATCTATCTGGCATACTCGATGGAAAAAAAGGCAGACGGGATCAAACAATTTTCAATCGGCTTTTTGCCGCACGTTTTGGTACTGGGCGTCTTTGTGACCCTGATTTTTATCCAGCCGGATTTTGGCACTGTTTTTATTTTCGGCGCGCTGACCTGGATCATGCTGTTTATCGGCGGTGTGCGATTTTCACAGCTTTTTGCAACCATGCTCGTCATATTGCCGGTGGCCTATTTGTTTTTGATCAATGCTGAGTACCGCGCTAAACGCATTTTGGGCTTCCTCAATCCCTGGGAGCACTCAAGCGATGAAGGCTATCAAATCGTGCATTCTTTAATGGCGTTTGGGACCGGCGGACTGTGGGGTACCGGTATCGGAAAAGGATATCAGAAACTGTTTTATCTGCCGGAGCCGCACACGGACTTTATTTTTTCAGTCATTGGCGAGGAGCTCGGACTACTGGGTGTCGTCATCATCATCGGGTTGTATGTCTGGATCGTTATCCGTGGTATCGCCATTGCACGCAACGCCCCGGATCTATTCGGCGGTTATCTGGCAGTGGGTCTGACGATCGCAATGGGACTTCAAATCGTGGTCAATATGGGTGTGGCCCTTGGACTGCTGCCCACCAAAGGCCTTACCCTGCCCCTGTTAAGCTACGGGGGGACGTCGCTTCTGCTCAATATGGCCTCCATCGGCATATTGATGAATATTAGCGCCGCAAGCAAGTCTTAGGTTATTGGTTATCGGTTATTTGTTATTGGATTAAAGATTAAAATTCATGCAATGCAAACCATCGCCAGTTCAAATTCTAATAACCCATAACAAATAACGAATAACACGCGAAGGGCTGGAGAAATGGGCGATAACGAACCAGTTATAAGTGAAAGCAAAGCCCTTCGCGTCGTGATCGCCGGCGGCGGCACCGGAGGCCATTTGTTTCCGGGATTGGCCATCGCCCAGGAGTTTATGCTCCGCAATAAAAGCAACACCGTTGTGTTCATCAGCACCGGCAATCCATTGGAGCGTTCGGTGTTAGGCCAGACGGATTTTCGACTTGAATCCGTAACAGCCGAAGGCATTAAAGGTCGCGGCCTATGGAATCAGGCCAGATCGGCCCTGAAAATACCCAAAGGGATTATCGAAGCATTGCGCATCTTAAGAAATTATAAACCGGACCTCACGGTTGGACTTGGCAGCTATTCGGCAGGGCCGGTGGTGTTGGGCGCATGGCTTTTGCGCACCAAAATTGTGCTGCACGAGCAAAATATCTTACCGGGCATTACCAACCGGATCCTGGCGCCTTTTGCCGATCGGATTTACGTGTCCTTTGATGATACCCGTGCGCGATTCGCGCCACATAAAATACGGCTTACCGGCAACCCGGTGCGCAGAGAACTTTTAAACCATCATGATGCAGGGGCAGTGGCCCCTGGGCTCGAAAAATTTTGTGTGTTGATCATCGGCGGCAGCCAGGGCGCCCACAGTATCAATACAACTCTGGTTGAGGCCCTCGGTCATTTAGCCCATAAGGACGGTCTGTACTTCATTCATCAGACCGGTTCTGCTGACGAACAGATGGTGGCCGAGGCGTATCAGCGCCAAAATGTCGCAGCCACAGTTCAGGCATTTTTCCGGCACATGGGTCCGCTGTACAAACAAGCTGATCTGATCATCTGCCGGGCCGGGGCCACAACGGTTGCTGAAGTGACGGCCATGGGAAAGGCGGTCATCTTTATCCCCTTCCCTTTTGCAGCCGATGACCACCAGACCCTCAATGCCGCCACGCTGGCCGACAGGGGGGCCGCTGAACTGGTTCATGAAAAAGATATGCGAGCTGACACCCTGGCACAGAAAATCGAATATTATGCAGCGCACCCGCAGGCCCTTGAGGCAATGGCCGCAGAGGCCAGCCGGCTGGGCCATCCGGATGCAGCCAAAAAGATCGTGGACGATTGTTACGAATTGGTATCGGGCGTGGGATGAAGGCCTCACGCAAAGACGCCAAGGCGCAAAGTATATCTAATAAAAGTTTTTCTTAGCGAGCTTTGCGGCTTTGCGTGCGAATATAATTCAGTCCAATTTGGAAGTGGGTAAAAACTAGCGATTATGTAGTGAAGATCCGATAACAAAAAAATGTATTTAAAAAAATACCATATTCACTTCGTCGGCATCGGCGGTATCGGCATGAGCGGTATTGCAGAATTACTGCTAAACCTGGGCTATAAGGTATCGGGCTCGGATCTGCAAAGCACCGACATAACGGACCGTTTAAAACAGCTGGGCGGCACCATTTATAAAGGTCACGCAGCCGAAAATATCACAGGTGCCGATGTGGTCGTGTTTTCCTCGGCCATTGATATCGACAACCCTGAAGTCCGGGCGGCCGGGCAGGAATCGATCCCGGTCATCCCGCGTGCTGAAATGCTGGCCGAACTGATGCGGTTAAAATATAGCATTGCGATTGCCGGCGCTCATGGCAAGACCTCCACCACCTCGATCGTGGCCTCGGTACTGGCCCAGGGCGGGCTGGATCCCACGGTAGTGATCGGCGGCAAATTAAAAGGTATCGGATCAAATGCCGTGCTGGGAGAAGGTGACTTTATCGTGGCCGAGGCCGATGAAAGCGACGGCTCCTTTTTAAAATTTTCGCCGACCATTGCGGTCGTGACCAATATCGACAAGGAGCACCTGGATTTTTACAAGGATCTGGAAGAGATCAAAACCGTATTTTTGAACTTTTTGGATCGCATACCGTTCTATGGCCTGGCGGTATTGTGCCTGGACAACGAGCCCATTCAAGAAGTGATCCCCCAGCTCAAAAAACGCTATACGACCTATGGGATGAGCTCCCAGGCGGATTTTCAGATCCGGGACGTGGAATTCAGCCAGCGTAAAAGTCGTTTCAAAGTTTATCACCGCGGCCAGAAAATGGGAACGATCGATCTGAATCTGCCCGGAATTCATAATGTCTATAATGCCACAGCCAGCATTGCCGTCGGTGTAGAGCTCGATGTGGATTTTGACCAGATAAGAGCGGCACTGGAGAATGTCGAAGGCGTTCAGCGCCGATTGGAAATCAAAGGCGAAACCAATGACATCACGGTCATCGACGACTACGGTCACCATCCTACAGAGATCAAGGTTACCCTGGAGGCCATTGAGGAAAACTGGCCGGGTCGACGCAAGGTGGTCGTATTCCAACCCCACCGGTACAGTCGCACCCAGGCCCTTTTCGATGAATTCAGCCGGGCTTTTTACCAATCCGATGTTCTGGTGGTAATGCCAATCTACGCCGCCAGTGAACGAAGAATCGAAGGTGTCAGCGCCAAAAAATTGTGTGAGGAAATTAAGGCCCATGGCCACAAGGAAGTTATGTACGCCGACGGGTTTAGAGCGGCGCTGTCATATTTGAAAAACAACCTGCTGCCGGGTGATGTGTTGCTGACCCTGGGCGCGGGCGATGTGTGGAAGGTTGGCACGGAGATCCTAAAAAAATATTAAATAAGGTTCTGGGTTCAGCGGTTGGTTATTGGTTATTGGTTTTTAGAACATGATTTGGTGAATATTAGATTCTGA
>JASFIV010000229.1:0-7531 GCA_050122475.1 Desulfobacterales bacterium
CGATGTTCACAGAGTTCACATTTCTCGAAATCTTTTAAAAAATCTAAATCCTGCATCTGAATGATTCAGTTATTAGAGGTAATAAAACAGATCATGAATGTTTTAAAACAGCTTATTTGTTGGTCATTTAAATCCGTAACACGCTTTTATGCAGTCCGCGCAGGCTCATCATGCACGGTTGTCCTTCTTTAAGGTCACAGGTAAAGAAGGTTCTGGGCTTTTAAATGGTTTGAAGGGTCCCACAGGTATCAAAAGATCTTCTTCAAAACGGAATTCCTGAATCCCGCCACTAAAGGTAATCAACGCTTTCGTGGGTTGCAATTGAATGACCGTCATCGCATCCAATGTTTCTTTGCTAACGATATTACAGGTAACCGTTAGGTGAACAAGGGCACAGGGAAATTTAATGGTCGCATGGGCTGGCCCCAGGTAGATCAGTGATGCGCGGCATTTGCTCCTGGATAATTGGTAAAGCTGTTCTCGGGGCAAATCCGACGCGGCCCACAATTCAACTTCGCGCTGCCGCTGTTGTCTTCGGGCAAACTGGTTAACGACGATATCATTTGAACATGGGTAACTTAAAATAGCCTCATCTTCTGACTTCAGTTCGAATTGCAGCATGGGGCCGCAACCATTGTTGAAAAAGTTAGACCAGCGATAGAGCGGTTCTTGTTTTCCGCTTTCCCAAAAGGATAAGCAGCCCGAAACGAGCAAATTGACAGAAATAAATAAAAGACAAAGATATTTTCTCAATTGTTTTCTTTAAAATTGAATTGTACAAATACAAGCATAATCTGTGATTGAAATAATTTCATCCAAGCAGATGATTTTGCTTTAAACAACTAGCGCCGACATGTCTCTTCCAAAAAGACCGATGCGGTCTCCTGCCTTGACCACAATGTCCAGCTCCCAATCGAGCGGATTTTCGCGAACCTGCTGATACCCCATCCGGTATGCCATTAGACTGCGGGATGCGAGCAGTTTTGAATTCAAAAAGATTGTATAGATCGCATCAAGCGGTATACCAATACGCGCCAAAAGCGCCACCACCGTTTCTTCAGGTTCAACTGAGAGTTTTAAAATTCCGCTTTGAGTAGTTTCAGGTTCTTTCAGGTATTGACGCAACTTTCCGTAAATATGAATTTCAACCATTGCCTTTAGTCCTTTTGGATCAACCGACCGCTGAGAAAGGTTGCCAGAAAGATGAAAGTTGTTAGCAGGATCGTGACGGCAATGCCAACTCCCATAATCGCCTCATGAAGGGCACGCCCGGTAAAAGCATATGCCAATATAATGAACCACTATTTACAGGAGAGCAGATCCGTCTCCCCATTTTGTTGTATGAAATTGAACTTTTGCACCTGGATTTTTCAAGAGTTGGAGGCTTTCATATCATTAATTTTCATGTAAAATTCAGGCTATAATTCGATTTGAGTACCGAGAACCGCTAAAAACTTAGCCAGCCAGTCCGGATGCGCCGGCCATGCCGGAGCAGTCACCAGATTACCATCGACATGGGCTTGATCGACCGGGATATCAGCATATTCCCCGCCGGCTGTTCTAACATCCGGACCAACGGCCGGATAGGCAGAGCAGCTTTTGCCTTTTAAAACACCGGCGGCGGCCAGAACCTGGGCCCCATGGCAGATGGCAGCAACGGGTTTATTGGCTTCGGCAAAATGCTGCACAATTTTTATAACATCATCATTCAGACGAATATATTCCGGTGCACGCCCACCGGGAATCACCAGCGCATCATAGTTTTCGGCCTGGATTTCATCAAAAGAGGCATTCAGTGTAAAATTATGGCCCGGCTTCTCACTATAGGTTTGGTCGCCTTCAAAATCGTGCACCGCGGTTCTGACAGACTCGCCCGCTTTTTTTCCGGGACATACGGCATGCACGGTGTGCCCGACCATTTGCAGCGCCTGAAACGGCACCATTATTTCATAATCTTCCACGAAATCTCCTGCCAGTAGTAATATTTTTTTGGCTGCCATAATTCCTCCTTTCTGTCCGAGCAATGTTGCTCGGTGTCCATAGTTAGTCGTTAGTTGTCAGTTGTCATTTACTGGCAACGACAACCGAAAATCATGTATGGCAACGGAGAACTGACTACGGACAACTAACATTTTGTCATTTTGTGTATAGAAGGTATGGTCAACTGAGCTTAAATATCATCGAATTGTAATTCGGTGGTGATCTGAATACTATCTTTGATCGACCGCGCGACCGGGCAAAAATCAGCGTGGAATCCATGCACTTTTTGAGCGGTTTCCCATTGCTCCGGCTTCAATTTAAGCTGATAGGTTACATGAATACGGCGGATGACCAACACCTTACCGTCTTTTTCGATCTCCCCCCTTGCCTCTGAAATCAGCCGCCCTTCACCGGCCGGAATTTCACGCGCTTCCAGCGCGCCGCCAAAAGTACCGGTCAGTCAGCCCGCCGCTGCCGCAACGACATAATCCAGGGTGGTCGCATGCGGCTCATGAACCTGCGGGTCAACACCGTAATGCTCTGCAACTTCAGAATGCACACCAAACTTTACCGGTTCGTTCTCCTGGGGTAAATAAGCACGTCGAAAAGGGCCTTTAACACGTTCAATTCTTATTCTGGATGTGTAAACAACAGCTTCGCTCATGATTTCTCCTTTTTGATTCTTCTACCACGAAAGCACGAAAGAAGGAAAACACGAAAAAAAATAAAATTTCGTGCTTTTTAGATTTCGTGTTTTCGTGGTTAATTCATTTGGCGCTGCCGGACAAACTGAAAATCTTGCCCGTATAACTAAGCGCTGCCCTCACTTAGGCGCTGGGCAATGGTGCGGGCGGAAAGAATACCGCTGGCCGAAGCCTGGATAAGGCCGCGGGTAATACCGGCGCCGTCGCCGATGGCAAATAAATTTTCCACGCCGGTTTCCAGTTCTGCGGACAATTCAATGCGGTTAGAATAAAATTTGACTTCAACGCCGTATAACAACGTATGGCGCGAATAGACGCCCGGAGCGACTTTGTCAAGTGCCCGCAACATTTCAATAATACTTTGAAGATGACGGTAGGGAAAAACAAAGCTGAGATCGCCGGGAGTGGCCTCTGGAAGCGTTGGCCGTGTCAGACAGCGGTTGATGCGCTCCGGTGTGCTGCGTCGCCCCGCCAGCAGATCTCCCAGTCGCTGAACAATGGGCCCATTGCCCAGAAGATTTGCCAGCCTGGCAATGTACAGCCCGTATCCAATCGGGTCGTCAAATGGTTCGGTGAAAGCGCTGCTGACCAAAATGGCAAAGTTGGTATTATCGCTAGTTTTGTAAGAATGACTGTGGCCGTTGACCGTGATGACCTGCTTGGTTTTTTCGATCACCACTTCACCATAAGGATTCATGCAGAAGGTGCGCACCTTTTCATCAAAGGTTTTCGAGTAATAAATCAGCTTTGATTCGTAGATAATATCGGTAATTTCCTTTAAGACCGCGGCCGGCAGTTCCACCCGAACGCCGATATCGACGGGACTGGCCTGGGTTTTAAGCCCCAGGGATTCTGCCTGCCTTTTCATCCAGCTGGCGCCCGAGCGCCCCGGAGCGGCAACAACAAATTGGCTGGTAAAGGTCTCGCCGCTTTCCAATTTGACACCCTGGATGCGGCCGTTTTCAGCTATAAGATTTTCAACCGGGCAGCTGGTTCGGGTTTCGACGCGATCCACTAAAGACTGGCGCAATCGATCCAAAACCACCTGGCAATTCTCCGTGCCAATATGCCGGATGCGTGACGGGATGAGGATTAAATTCGCCAGACGGGCCCGATCGGCCAGATCTTCAAGCTTGGGTGATGCCTCACCGAATATCTCTTCCGGCGCTCCGTGATCGACCCAGATTTTATCCGATGTCTGCAGAATTTGATTGAGTGAATCGGGCTCCAGATATTCCCCCAACAACCCTCCGACCTCCGATGACAAAGTCAATTTGCCGTCACTATAAGCGCCGGCGCCTCCCCATCCGCAAAGCATATCTGTGGAATTGCGGCGTTTGCGCTCACTGAGATCTTTACCCAGCTCGAGCAAAAGAATTGGTTTGATGCCTGAATCGGCCAGGGTTAAAGCTGAAAAAATACCGGCAGGGCCAGCCCCGACGATGATAACTTTGTAATCCATAGATACCTCGCAATACAATTGAGCTTTTTATTGAAATTACCACGAAAGCACGAAAGAAGGAAAACTCGAAAAAAAAATATAATTTCGTGCTTTTTAGATTTCGTGTTTTCGTGGTTAATCAACATTTACACTACCGGTGAAAAACGAATTAAAAGGATGATCACAGCGCCTGATAAGCATCCATGAGCCGGTCCACCAGATCAGAAAAATATTGAATGGCCTGTTCAATCGGTTCCGGCGATTGCATATCGATGCCGGCATCGTCCAGTTCATCCAGCGGAAATTTGCTGCCGCCCAATTTTAAAAAATTTAAATATGCCGTCCGGGCAGGTGCACCTTGATTTACAACCTTATCAGCAAGGGCAATGGCTGCCGAGATCCCGGTTGCATACTTATAGACGTAAAAAGCCGAATAGAAATGAGGAATTCTCAAACATTCCAGACTTAGCGCCGGGTCCAGAACCAAAGTATCGCCAAAATATATTGCCAGCAGTTCACGGTATGTCGCCGTAATCACGTCAAGGGTTAGCGGTTCATGGTCTTCAACGATTTGATGGGTGATCTTTTCAAACTCAGCAAACATCGTTTGCCTGAAAAGTGTAGCGCGCAAGTTGTCGATTTCCCGATTTAAAATGTATGCTGTTCTGGCGGGATCGTTTTTATAATAGTCCAGAAGATAACGGCTCAGCAGGTTTTCATTAAAGGTAGACGCCACTTCAGCGACAAAAATCGTATAACCATGATACACATAGGGCTGATGTTTATTGGAATAAAATGAGTGCATCGAGTGGCCGGCTTCATGCAGCAGCGTGTATACACTGTTGATATTCCGTGTTTCATAATTCAGCAGAATATAAGGTGGTGAATCGTAACTCCCTGCAGAATACGCACCACTTCTTTTGCCCCGGTTTTCATAACGATCCACCCATCCGCCGAGCAGGCCCTCCTTTAATACGTTTACATATTCATCTCCCAGCGAGTGCATGGCCTGGATGCCGATATCGACCGCCTCCTCGTAAGGGATGTCAAAGGTAACATCACCGACGATCGGTACATACGTATCATAAAAGTGCAAGTCCGGTAAAGCAAGGGCCTGTTTACGAAAATTCAGATATTTAAATAGCGGTTCCAGATTGTTTTTGACAGTTTCGATGAGATTATCATAAACACGCTCCGGGATACGATCGCCAAACAAGGCCGACGCCCGGCAGTTGTCAAAATGACGAACTCTGGAATAAAAGAGATCTTTTTTAATGGAATGCAACAATGTCGCCGCCAGGGTGTGCTGATGATCCTGGTAAGACTGATAATATTGGAAAAAGGCCTTTTTACGGAGGTCTCTGTCGGGGTTGATTAAAAAAGTGCTAAAGTTACCATGGCTAAGTTCAATCTTTTTGCCGTTTTGGTCTTCCAGATAGCCGAAATTCAAATCGACATTGTCCAATTGTCCGAAAACCTGTGAGGGTGTTTGGGCCATCTCCTGACTCATGGCCAGAACATGTTCAATTGCTTCACTACGGGTATGCGGTTTATAGCGCAGGATTTTTTCAAGATGGAATTTATATTCCGCCAGCGAATCATCATCCAAAAACGATTGCATTTGATCGTCTGGTATCGACTGGATCTCGGGTGTCAGAAAACTTGCGGATTCCGAAGCCCGGACATGCAAATTGACGGCACGCTGATTCAATCCAAGGTAAAATTGATTTGATTTGTCTTCATCGCTTTTCAGATGGGCATAGGTGTATAATCTTTCCAGCCGGCGATGCAATGACAGGTGAAAATCGAGGGCTGCCTTGAGAACCTCAACCGAATCCTTCAATCGCCCCTTATAATCTGCATAAGAATCGATTTGGCTTTCAAGTTCGGCCAACCACTCTTCCCATTCTTCATCTGATGCAAATAACGGTATCAGATCCCATTTATGATCATCCGGTATATCTTTGCGTTCCGGTATGGTTTGGGTTGTCATTTCAAAATCCCTTTCCTCACACAGCAATGGACGTTTCAGCTTCTGATATCCCTGAAAACCATAACACTACCTATAAAAAAATCAAATGGTGAAATGAAAACAATTAATTAAGCGACCTGTTGCCAATAATAAATCGGCATTCAACGGATCCATGCGCAATGGTGTCAGCCCATTTTCGGCAGATAAGGGGAGATGTAAAATTTGCTAATGATTTGAGCATATTGGCAACCTATCCGCAACGGAAACGGCCGAATTTTTTGACATTTTAACGCATGTTAAATATAATTATCTGTAAATACATAAATTTATTGCAATAATAATTACCAATAAAAGAAATTGGACCCAAAAGCCATAAAATTAACATATCGCTCTGCTGAGCGATTCGCAAAAGATTACGCCTTGCTAAAAAAAGGGAAGATATTTCTTCCGTCTAAAACCTTCCGGCCTTTAAAATCCACCTTGATGATCAATTTCACTGTCCCGGAGATCGAATACGAATTTACTGTCGAGGGGGTCGTTATTAAGGCCCTTGATGAAAAAGCGGCCACTCGGCACAATACCCCCATTGGAATGTTGCTTGCCGTAAAGGATGGCGAGGAATCGATCCTCGCTGAACTTGACACCGCGTTAGTCACCCATGACAAATACGCAAAACTATTGGGTTTGGCCACAGAAGACGAAACAATTGCGCCATTGCAGGAGACGGAGACCGCTGCTGCCAAAACCGATAAGGATGCGGGGCTTTCATCCGCAACCCCTGCCACTGAAAATGCCGTTCAAAAGCTTTCAGAAAGCGTTCTCGATGATCTGAACGAAGTTGCTGCTCAGTTGGATAGTGATGCCGAGCTGACCCTAGATTGGCTGCGGGATGCTGTCGAGCAGGAAGAAATGAGCACCGAGCAGGAACCCGAACCGGAAATCACCGTTGAACCCACTTATGAGCAAAAAGAGCTCTCGTTGGCGGACCGCAAAAAAGTTAAGCCCTCAGCGGATTTTCTGATGGATGTCACCAAAGCCATGTTGCGCAGCGGTTATTATTCTGCGGATCACCCCGGTTCCAAAGGCGCCAAACAGGGTCTATACCAAAAGTTGCAAAACTGTTTGGGCGAATCCAGGGAAATCATGATCACCCGGCAGGAAACCCGGCAACAGGTCGATATTCTGATTACCGGTATTCTGGAGGAACCGGTCAATGTGCGTACGCTGGTGGGTGCGGGCATGGCCGATCTATTTCTGCCCAAACTCAGAGAATATTTCAAGCGTAAAAGTCTGGTTAGCTTTGCCATCAAAAAAGAGATCTCTCTGGAACATTTCGAAAGCTTTGTGGATATCATGAGCGATCCCAAGGCCGACAGCAGCGAAGGCACAAAAACGGGCGATTTGCTAACCATAGACCACTAAAAAATAAAGCCC
>JASFIV010000230.1:0-7437 GCA_050122475.1 Desulfobacterales bacterium
CATTTTTTGGCCTTAATGTCCAGGCGATTGGTAACCTATTTTTATGGGGAGCGCTGGTGTTCACCATATGGTCGGGTGTGGACTATTTTGTCCGTTCCAGAAGTCTCTTGCAAGGCTGAGCTTTTTTGTTGACAAACGGCTGTTTACTGGCTAAAAAATATCGTTTACAAGAGCGGGAATAACTCAGTGGTAGAGTGCGACCTTGCCAAGGTCGAAGTCGCGGGTTCAAATCCCGTTTCCCGCTCCATTTTTTTGGGCGGCATAGCCAAGTGGTAAGGCAGCGGTCTGCAAAACCGCAATTCGTCGGTTCGACTCCGACTGCCGCCTCCAGCTAACATAAAAGGGTTTGCAAGCAATATCAGTAGCTTGTAGCCCTTTTTTTGTGTATTACAATAGGTTTTTAGGGGCCAGGTCAGATAAATGATTTAATATAATATTTAAAGAAATAAAACATTAAATAATTATCTATATCTCTTTTGTCAGCAAATAATGCTTGTTTTGCAGCATAAAAAGCGGTAATCTGAGCCCATGGGACAGAAGAAAATATTTTCCACCCGCATCGATTCCGATCGAATCAAAGCCCTCAAACACCTTGCCGTTGATGCGGAAAAATCACTGGGTGTTTTATTGGAAGAAGCTATCTGGGATTTGTGCCGCAAGTACAAGCAAAAGTCCGCAGCTGAAAACGGGACTGAAAATAGAAAAGAATCTTTTTAGTTTAACGTCTCCGTTCAAAGGAGGTGTGAGTGGTCCTTAGCTATCGACCTGCCGAAAAAGCGGACAGCGAACGGATAGCAGAACTCATCAGCCTGGCCTCTGATGGCGTTGTGGATTTCCTGTTCCACGATTTGATTCCCCATATGACGCCGGTCCAGATGGTGGCCTATAATCTGGCGCAAGACCATTATCCCCATTCGTTCCAAAGTGCTATTGTTGCATTGAACGGTAAGGATATCGTTGGAATGGCTCTGTCATACCCGTCTAGTTACCATAAGATCACGGATGAAATGAGAGACTTTTTTCCAGCGGAAAGGCTCGATCATTTGCATGAATTTTATTCAGTTAAAATCCCGCGAAGCTGGTTTCTGGACGCTCTGGCGGTCGAGCCGACCTTTCGCCGACAGGGCATTGGCGCTCGGCTGGTTGAGTTGACCAAACAAAGCGCAAAAGAAAATGGATACCAGATGTGCAGCCTGATCGCCTTTCGGGATAATTCCCCGGCACTGGCTTTATACAAAGGTCTTGGATTCCGTCAGGTCGCTCATATCCATCTGGCCGCAAACGAATATATTTCCCATGCGGATGGCTGCGCGCTGTTGACCTGCCAGATGTCCGGCTAACACCCCAAACTTGCGTCCATTCACATTGTCGATTCCGGCCCCAGGCGGGGTCAGAGCGGTTAAAACTCTTAATAATTATTGGTTATTGATAAAAGCGGATTGATATGACCGCAGGTCAGATTTGATCCTGAATGAGCATGGTGGCGGGGTCCAGCATCAAATCAGGTTGATCTCCGCCGGAACCCGGACCCTTGAAGGCCTTTATCTGAATGTTTTTTCCCACCGGCACCAACTGAATGACAACTTCGAACAAATCGTCGACATTCATTAGCTGGGACGGCGTACCGTTCGGGCCGGGCTCTTCGTGACGATGGGTACGAATGGCAAACCATACCTGCATCTCGAGGCGTGCAGCCAGGTTTTTTAGATCTGCCAGGTCCTGTTGAATGGGCTCTTCAAAAGGCACACCATCAATAATTATTGCATCCGGCTTGAAAATTTGCTGTTCGATCAGATCAGTGAGGCGTTCTTCGAGTTTTGGCACACTGAAGCCTTCAACGCGAAAGGTCATGATGAACCGGTGGGGCAAAACCATATCCCACAGCTGGTTACTCTGCTGGATGTGGTAGTGGGTTGTTATACGGCTGAAAACTTCCTTATACCACAGACTGACTTTTTTAACGGGATCATTGAGGCTGATATGCAGAACATTTTTTTCCCTGAGCATGCTGTTTAAGGCCAGTTGAACGAGAAATGCCGTTTTACCCACACCGGCCCGGGCCATTACAGCACCGAATTGGCCTTTAGTGAGGATATCATCGCTTTCGTAACCCATGCGCCGCAGGGGATTCTTTAAGATAAGCTCATTTTTCAGCATGCTGAGATTCCTTTCCCGCATATAACAAATGTTGTCGGTCGGCCGTGCAACAATCCTATCACAGGTCTGAGGGTCCTGAACTGGAAACACGCGGTCATCCAATGCAGCCGGTTTTCGGCTATCCCAAAAAGCATGTTTGTTTTTAAAGCACTTGATTTCAGCCATTGGACATCTGACATCGGCGTGCTGCATCCAACCTATAGCAGGTATGGCAGCATGCGCAACTGTTTTTAGGCAACATTCTTTTTTTCTGCTGCTGCTTTTTTGACCAGTTCGTCAGTGATGGTCTGCGGTACCTGTCGGTAGGTTAGAAATTCCATTGTGAACTGGGCCTGACCTTTGGTGACAGATCTTAAGTCAGTGGAATAACCAAACATCTCAGACAGCGGAACCTGGGCTTCAATCTCACTGAAAGGTCCTTCATCCTGTGAGCCCACTATCACTGCGCGTCTCTGATTTAAGGTTGACATGACGGCTCCCTGGAATTCAGTGGGAGTTTCCACCACCACCTTCATGATCGGCTCCTGGATAACGGGTTTGGCTTTGGCGTACCCCTGCAAAAAAGCGCCGCGGGCTGCCGCCTGGAAAGCCATATCCGAGGAATCCACTGAATGCGATGCGCCGTCATTGATGACGATTCGCACGCCGGTGACGGGAAATTCCATTTTGGGACCCTTTTGCATACAATTTCGAAAGCCTTTTTCGCAGGCGGCAATGTATTGGGTCGGAATCGCACCACCCACCACCTTGCTTTCGAATACAAAATCCTCATTTTGAACCGGCTCCATATAACCGGCAACTCTACCGAATTGCCCCGCACCTCCGGTTTGTTTTTTGTGGATATAATTAAAATCGGCTTTTTGGGTAATGGTTTCACGATAGGCCACACGCGGCGCACTGGTGGTCACTTCGGCCTGATACTCACGCCGCATGCGCTCGATATAAACGTCCAGATGCAGTTCCCCCATTCCCGAAATAATCGTGTCGCCGGTTTCGGGGTTCACCAAAACTTTGAAGGTCGGGTCCTCTTTCGTAAATCGCCCCAGGGCCTTGGCCACATTGGTTTCCGATTTGTTGTCCTTAGCAAATATGGCTAAAGAAATGACCGGCTCGGGCACATACATGGAGGTCATGGTAAGACTGAGACCCGGTGCAACAAAGCTGTCTCCGGAAGCACAGTCAATGCCGAACAGCGCACCGATATAGCCGGCATAAATGGTATCGATATCTTCCATCTGATCTGCATGCATGCGGATAACGCGGCCGACTTTTACTTTCTTTCCGGTGCGCACGTTTACGATCGTATCCCCCTTGGTCAGAGAGCCCTGATAAACACGGATATACGTAAGCTGACCGTAAGGGCCGTCTTCCAGCTTAAAGGCCAAAGCCACCAGTGGCTCGTCGTTGTCGTTGCTCAAAACGATCGGTTGTTCTGAATTATTCATATCCAGCGCTTCGTTTTCAACATCGAGCGGGCAGGGCAGTAATTGGGTGACGGCATCCAATAACGGTTGAATGCCTTTGTTCTTATATGCAGAGCCCATGTAAACAGGTGTTAAATGACGCTCGATAACGCCCTGGCGCACAGCAGCAATAATCAGATCCTCGCTGACTTCTTGTTCTTCCAATACGGCTTCGGTCAATTCATCTGAAAACATGGAAGCCTGATCGATGAGGTGCTCGCGGGCGGCTTGTGCAACGGGCATATGCTCGGCAGGGATTTCCGCGTGACGAACGTTTTCGCCTTTATCACCTTCAAAATAGACAGCCTGCATCGAGATGAGGTCGATTACACCCTTAAAGTCGGCTTCTAACCCGATGGGCAACTGCATGGCGACAGCATTATGCCCCAGTTTTTCTCTGAGCTGCTCCACTACCCGGTCCGGATTTGCACCGCTACGGTCACACTTATTGACAAACGCAATGCCGGGGACCTTATAGCGCTTCATCTGCTGATCGACGGTAATCGACTGGGATTGAACGCCGGCGACGGCACAAAGAACCAGTATGGCGCCGTCGAGCACCCGCAACGAGCGTTCAACCTCTATCGTAAAATCGACATGACCGGGGGTATCAATGATATTGATTTCGTAGTCGCGCCATTCGCAATAAGTGGCTGCTGAGGCAATGGTGATACCCCGTTCCTTTTCAAGTTCCATGGAATCCATAGTGGCGCCGACGCCATCTTTACCTTTTACGTCATGCATTGTATGGATGCGTTGGGTGTAGTAAAGAATGCGTTCCGTCAATGTTGTTTTACCGGAATCAATGTGTGCACTGATACCGATATTTCTGACTTTCTGGATGTCTGTATTCATCTTGCGATCCTTCAGTGTTCTGGATTAAAAACCCCCATCTGCTGAAGCACACGATGGGGGTGGATGTTCATTATTGTAAAGCGGCAGTATTTAATGATCTATTTTGCTTTTGTCAAGCTATTTTTTTCACTGGTGTTTTTTCTTTTTCAGCCGTTTGGTTGCCGGACGGTTTCTTAAAAGCACATAGGTGGCGCCTGCACCGCCGTCACATAATCGAGCACTGGCGTATGCCATGACCCATTTGCGCCACGGTCCGGAGGTGAGCCATTCAATAACCTTTGTCTTTAAAACCGGATCCGCTGGTGACGAAAGCCCGCGCCCGTGAATGATTAAAATCATTCTTTTACCGCCGGCGATACTTTCCTTGAAAAATCGATCAAAAAGCGCTTGCGCACTTTCCACGGTCTGGCCGTGCAGATCGATATGACCCTGAATGGAAAATTCACCGCTATGAAGACGCCTGGCGATGGCACGGTTCACATTGTAGCCGGTTCCTTCGATGTATTCGGCGGTATCAGCGACCACAAACCCTTTGCCGTTTTTGATCAGTTCACTCAGGTGCAGCAACACTTCGGATTCATCCGTTTTATCCGGCCCTGAAACCACAACCGGTTGGTATTCAGGGTCAGCACGGGAGTCCCGCTGCATCTTTTTGACATCCGCCATTGCAGCTTCAAATATTTCACGCTCTTGATCCGGATCGTCTTTAGGTGTGGGGATATCTGGCGTCTGTTTGATCGTGGCGGCTTTAAGCGCTATCGACCGGCTATCCAGTAGCATTTTGAGATCTTCAAACGGGCGATACAGCCCCTTTTCTTTAGAAGATTTCATCTTTCAACATCTCATCTCGTGCAAGTTTCAATTTTAGCGGACCATTCTAATATAATATAGGATGTTTTCGAGCAGAAAACAAATGCGAGTTGTTCCCTTTACCCTAAGAATTGTTTCTAAAGTTGATTTATTATACATTCGTATTATTATGGATGTTTATACCGCTTGTCATTATAATGTTCCGAAATAAGGATGGCGGCATATGTGTTGTCGCAAAAAAGCGTTCCGCAATCGGAACATTTTTTTGACAACCGCTATAAATCAAAGCCGAATGGGACGATACCCAAAACCCTAGCCTGAATTTTGTACGAGTTGGAGGCTTTCATATGCAAGGCACTTCAGGGCGGGCCTCGCCTGCCCTCGGCCATTAGCTCTCGCCGAATAGAGCTGCTCGCGATGGCGGGCGTGGTAACGCAGCAGATGGACGCCTCCGACTCGCCCAAGAGGTGAAAATTAATGCGATAAAATGATTTTCATTCATTTTACCGAACAAGTATTTTTGTTTGTATTTCTATAATTTGCTTGACGTGCTGTAAATAGAGACAATCTCAACTTCGCATTAATTTTCATGCAAGATTCAGGTCTAAACAAGAGGCAGAGACGTGCGATGAAATTAAAAAAACAATTTGCAGATAAAGTGGTTGATGCAGCAACGGCAGTCTCTCACATCAAAAGCGGCAGCCGTGTGTTTATTGGGACCGGATGCGGCGAACCCCAGCATCTGATCGAGGCCATGGTCAATGACGCATCCATTCAGGATATCATGGTCTACCAAATGCTATCATCGACATTCGCACAGTACATCGATGACGAGTCATTTCGGCGAAGATTTTCTCCCAAACTGTTCTTCATCAGCGATAGTATGCGCAAGGCTGCTTTTGAAGGTAAAATTGACTATATTCCGGCGTATTTGTCTCAGATTCCCCGGATGTTTGCCAGTCAACGCATCGGACTTGATGTGGCACTGGTTCAGGTCAGCCCACCCGATAAATTCGGCTATTGTAGCCTGGGCGTTTCGGTGGACATCACCCGTTCGGGGCTGGAAAACGCCAGCCTGGTTATTGCCCAGGTTAATCCGCTCATGCCGCGTACCTGGGGAGACAGTTTTGTGCATGTCGATGCAATCGACTGGCTCGTCCCTTTTGAAGAGCCCCTGGTGGAAATGTTTCCGGCCGTCAAGCACACGGAGATAGCGCGGCGTATCGGACATTTTGTATCTCAACTGGTGGACGACGAGGCCACGCTTCAAATCGGCTTCGGCCATTTGCCGATTGCGATTGTGCAGTCCTTGGATACAAAAAAGGATCTGGGTCTGCATACCCAGTTGATCACCGACGGCCTGCTACCGCTGTTTGAAAAAAAGGTGATTACCAACAGGAAAAAGTCACTGTTGCCGGGCAGAGCGGTTGCCTCCTTGTGTATGGGCTCAAAAAAATTATATGACTATGTGGACAACAACCCGGCCTTTTACTTCCGCTCTTCTGAATTTGTAAATGATCCCACTGTAATTGCGCGCAACGATCATCTGGTTTCCATTAGTTCGGCCTTGGAGGTTGATTTAACCGGTCAGATTTGTTCGGATTCCGTAGGGTATATGTTTTATAGCGGCATCGGAGATCAGGTTGACTTTCTGAGGGGTAGTTCCATGTCCAAGGGCGGATTTTCGATCGTAGCGTTGCCGTCGACGGCTCAAAACGGGACCGTCTCCCGCATCGTGCCCCATTTGAGTCAGGGTGCCGGGGTAGCAACCACCCGCGGGGATGTCAACTTCGTCATTACCGAATACGGCATTGCCGAGTTGCAGGGCAAAAGCATTTACCAGCGCGTCATGGAGTTGGCGCAAATTTCGCACCCGAAATTTCGCGAAGAGCTCATCGATGTGGCCAAACAACGCCATTACATATTTGCCGACCAGCTGCCGCCTTCAACCGAAGATTTACTTTTTCTGGAAGCATACAAAAGCATTTATACCCTGAAAAATGGAAAAGCAGTCGAATTTCGACCGCTATTACCCTCGGATGAAATTGCATACCGTAATTTCTTCTATTCACTGCAGGAAAAAACTATTTATATGCGTTTTTTTTACCGGATGCGCTCCTTCTCGCATGAGGTCGTACAAAAGCACTGGGCC
>JASFIV010000231.1:0-7375 GCA_050122475.1 Desulfobacterales bacterium
CTATGATCGACGCCTGGCCATGGGCTCCCTTGCCGGGGCTGGCACCCTGGGATTTTTGATTCCGCCATCCTTGATCATGATCGTTTATGCCATTCTGGCCGAGGTGTCGATTGGCAAAATGTTTATGGCCGGCATCCTGCCGGGTTTGCTCCTGTCGGGGATTTATTCCTGCTACATCATCTACCGCGGCATCCGTAATCCGGCGATTGCGCCCCGAACCCAGGAAAGCTACAGCTGGAAAGAACGATTGGTGGGGCTCAAGGATCTGGCACCGACCCTAATTTTAATTTTGATGGTATTGGGCAGTATTTACGGCGGCGTAGCCACACCGACGGAGGCGGCGGCTTTGGGGGTTTTAGGCGCTACGGTGTTCGCGTTTCTCAACCGGCAGATGAATTTTAAGATTTTATTTGAATGTCTGGTGGGTGCGGTTAAAACCAATGCCATGATTATGATGATCGTGGTGGGAGCCGGTTTTCTATCCCGGGTCATGGGATTTTTGGGGATCCCGGCGGCCATCACCCGAACGATCACTGAATTGGGCCTTTCCCCTTATATGCTCATGATCCTGCTGGGCGTCTTTTACGTCATACTCGGTTGCTTGCTCGACGGGTTTTCCATTGTGGTGATGACGTTGCCGATCGCCCTGCCCATGGTTACGGCCGCCGGTTTTGATCCCATCTGGTTCGGTATCTACTTGATTTTGATGGTGGAAGTCAGCCAGATTACACCGCCGGTCGGTTTCAACCTCTTCGTTATTCAGGGCCTCACAGACGAGCCGATCGTGAAGGTGGCCAAGTACGCCTTACCCTTTTTCTTTTTGATGCTCCTGACAACGGCCATCCTGACGATTTTTCCGAAAATCGCCCTATTTCTTCCGAATTTGATGACCATTAAATAGGCCTCCTTCTGGATCAAAGCGTTGGTGTTCGAAAGGAGACATGACAGTGAAAAGAATTGATCTTAACTGCGACATGGGAGAGAGCTTTGGTGCTTATAAACTAGGCATGGATGAAGCGGTCATTCAATACATCACTTCCGCCAATATTGCCTGTGCCTGGCATGCTGGAGATCCGGCGGTGATGAATCACACGGTTGCCATTGCTGTTGAACATGGCGTGGGGGTGGGTGCTCATCCGGGGTACCCCGATTTACTGGGTTTCGGCCGCCGCAATATGGATTGCACCATGGAAGAGCTCCGCAATTACGTCATTTATCAGGTCGGTGCCCTGCAGGCGTTTTGCAGCGCCCACGGCACCCGCCTGCAGCATGTCAAACCGCATGGTGCATTGTATTTGACGGCCGTTGAAAATGAAGACGTTGCGCGGGCAGTGGCCGAGGCCATCGTGCGGGTCAATCCAGATCTACTCTATGTGGCGCTGGCCGGTGCCAAAGGAGAGCTGATGACGCGCATCGGGCAAGAAGTTGGGCTCAAAGTTGTTTACGAAGCATTTCCGGACCGGGCTTACAGTCCCGAAGGAACCTTGGTATCGCGCCGTCAACCCGGTGCGGTCATCAAAGATCCGCAGGCGGTTTCCGAAAGAGCGCTGCAAATGGTTAAGGAAAATGCCGTTATTGCCGTGGACGGTACGACCATTCCGCTGGAAGCCCAAACATTGTGTGTGCACGGCGATAATCCCAAAGCGGTGGATCTTGTCAAAGGCATTCGTGGCATGCTTGAAGCCGATGGGGTGGCGGTAACCCCTATGGGAAAGGAATGATAACCAGCATGCAAGACGGCCTGTTTGAAAAAGCGCGTTTTCGCACAGCGGGTGATCGCGGTCTCTTAGTTGAATACGGCGACGTCATTGATCCGGCTGTCAACAACAAGGTCAGGTCCATGGCCATTTGTATGGAAGACGACCCGCTCAAGGGAGTGATCGAAATCATTCCAACTTACCGCTCTTTGCTCATTATCTACGATCCGGCAATGACCGACCCCGTCGAACTTGAGAAAAGGCTGGCAACACTGGAAGCCCGGCTCGGCGACATAAAGATCCCGCCACCCCGTACCGTCGAAATCCCCGTCTGTTATGGCGGTGAGTTCGGGCCGGACATAGACACCGTCGCTGATACCAACCAATTAACGGTTGCAAAAGTCATCGAGCTGCATTGCGAACCGGAATACCTGATCTACATGGTGGGGTTCACACCGGGTTTCCCCTTTCTGGGAGGACTTTCCGAAAAACTGCACACCCCCCGATTGGAGACCCCCCGCACTCTTGTACCGGAAGGGTCGGTGGGGATTGCCAACAATCAAACCGGCATCTATCCTGTAGCCAGTCCCGGGGGCTGGCAACTCATTGGTCGGACTCCGGTTAAATTGTTTGCCCCCGGGCGAAAGAATCCATTTCTTTATCAGGCGGGCGATCACATCAAATTCAAACCCATCTCCGCCGAAGAATACACACGCCGGGTTGAAAAGGAGGCCGAATAATGGATGTATTTTCGGTACTGACACCGGGCGGCTATACCACGATTCAGGATGAAGGGCGTTTCGGTTACCAGCAAATGGGTATTCCGGTGTCCGGGGTTCTGGATGCATTCGCCTTTCACAGCGCCAACTTGCTGGTTGGCAATACAATAAACAGTGCAGTTATGGAGATCACCGTCATGGGTCCGCGCCTTGAAATTTTGTCACACGCAGACCTGGCGGTCACCGGCGCTGAAATCGGTTTGACATTGAATGATCAACCCATAGAAACCTGGACTTCCTTTAGCGCTAAACCGGGTGACATCCTGGACATTCAACAGGTAAACAGCGGCTGCCGGGCCTATCTGGCTGTGACCGGCGGCATTGATGTTCCCCAAGTGATGGGCAGCCGTTCCACTTACGTGGGGGCAAATATCGGCGGCTACCAGGGGCGACTGCTGAAATCCGGGGATATCGTCAAATGCGGTCAAGGCAGGCACCCCGACAGGCCACGGCAAATGCCGGCGGATCTGATACCCGCATATCCTCCAGAACTGACCATCCGCGCGATCCCCGGTCCACAGGATGATTTTTTTAAGGAGGGACTGGAGGTTCTCTTTCAATCGGATTTTATGGTCAGCACCAAGGCCGACCGCATGGGTTACCGGCTCCAGGGACCAAAGATCAAAATTCGTGAGGGGATGCCCAAAAGCATCATATCGGAGCCCACCATGCCGGGCGGCGTCCAAATTCCGGCCGACGAGCAGCCCATCATTTTAATGGTTGAGCAAACGGTGGGCGGTTATACCAAGATTGTGACCGTTATCTCGGTGGATTTGCCCCGTGTGGCTCAGGCCACTCCCGGAGATACCATCCATTTTGAAAGGGTCTCTCTTGAAACAGCGCATGCCCTCTATCAGGAGCAGCAAAAAAACATGGAAGAGCTGGAAAACCAGCTAACAAGCCGGTGAAAGCATACATATGGGTTTGGGTTGAGGATCTTATATCGCGCACCCTAATCTGAGGTTCAAATTCGTTGAAGGGTCGGGAAGTTTTTTCGATTGAAGCGCTTCATGAATAATCGCTGGCGATAGTCGTGCAAACTCGGACATAAGGGCTCGTAGCAAAAGAACAGATAAGGGCACGATAACAATGCTTTGGCTGCCAATGTGATCGCTGTAGCGGTTGACAGCACCGCACCGGTCCCTGTTCTTTTGCAACGATCCCTAATTTCCTCAAACAGTGCACGAACTTCGCTAGCGATCATTCATTTTGCTGACTGCACGCAATTGAATGTAAAATTTGTCATCGAGCGGCATAAATTATCAGCAGCGCCATCGTGCACTGTCTGAATGTATTAGGGCGCGTTGCGAAACAACTGCCAAGCGCTTCAAAGCCGCTTGTCAGCACACTGTCCAACTTAGCGTAAAGGCCATCTTTAATTTTTGATTGCTGTTGTTTCGTTACGCGCCCTTGTGCATGAGTTTGCACGATGCAGTCGCTGATGATTCATGCCGCGTTCGTGCTGAAAAAACTTCCCGATCCTGCAATCAAACAATCACAACCTCATCCGGAAAGCGGCCGAATTGTTCTAATCCCTCCTCCGTCACCACATGCGTGTTTTCAACACCCACCACGCCTTTTTGCGGAAAGATGAGCTTAGGCTCCAGCGCCAATGTCATGCCCGCCTGAAGCTCAAGTTTTTGACCGGCTGCCAAAAATGGATATTCATCCAGCTCGACACCCACCCCGTGGCCTACAAACCGAATCCGTTCCGGGCCGACGCCCATAAAATAGTCTTCGTACCCCTTGGTGCGTGTCCACTCCAGGGCCAGATCATAAATAGTACCGCAGGGAATACCGGGTTTGGCTTCTTCTTTAATCAGGGTCTGTAGCTCAAGCATGGCTGCATGCGCTGCCATCAGGTCATCCGGCAGCTCCCCGATGGAAAAAATACGCGCATGGTCGGAATAATAGCCGTTTAAGGCAAAGACATAGTCGACCAGCACCGGCTCATGCGCTTGAATGGGCCGAAACCCCGGGCCCTGGGCTACCGCCGGGCTGGCACCGGTGCCGCCGGTGGGAGAGGACAGGAAGCTGGGAACAGCACTGGATGGACCGGCCATCAGGTGCCCGTAAAACATTTCACTGCCCCACAGCCGCATGCGGACAACCCCCTGGTGGCCGCGTTTGCGCGCTTCGGCCTCAACCTGACCGGCTAGCTCGAGCTCCGTCATGCCTTCACGCAAAAGTACCGGGACCTGTTCAGCCACGGCATCTGACAACTTGGCGGCCCGGCGCATGATATCGATTTCGTAAGGCGATTTCCTTGCCCTCACCAGCCGGACGAGATGGGACACATCGACCAGCTGACGGTCGTCAAACATTCGCTGGTAATTGCGGTACAGATTAACGGGTAAAACATCGAGCTCCATGCCGATGGTTTGCGGTAAGGGGTAGTCAAACTGACGCAGGATTTCCGGGATGGCTTTGGGAGAGGTGAGCGGCACAATGCGTGATAATGACGATTCCGCGATGGCCCGATCAAAGTTTTTATAAACCATTAAAATCGGCTCTTCGTCAAGCGGAACGAATAGATGGGCTTCCTGAATGGTGCCGCTAAAATAAAACAGGTCGGCCCGCTGAAGGAAAAGCGCCGCGTCGATTTGGTTTTCCGCAAGCTGGTTTTTGAGATGGGCGATGCGCTGGTCAATTTCCGATTTGGGGGTATTCGCGCGGGTATCGTACACAGGCTGATTCCTTTTCTGATGCTGCGTTTTTTGTGTTGTGTTCTATAAATAATTTACCATAACACTGCACAGGCACTTTGAAATCCATAGCGCCTTTCGGAAAATGATATGCCCGGGTCTCATTTTGTCAATTATTTCTGGGAAAGTACACTAAGGGTATCCTTAAAATGAATAAGTACCGTTTCGGGTCACCTTCCAGCAGCGCACCCGATGATCAGGGCCTACTTCTTCAAATTCAATCGGGTCGTGCTCACATCGCTTCTCTTGCATCGGGCAGCGATCCTGAAAACTGCAACCAACCGGCGGATTTAAAGTGTTGCTCGCCTCATCTGCGGTTGCCATCAATTCCGTGTCGGTGCTGCTTTCGGCGTCCGGGATGGCGGAAAGCAGCAGATGGGTATAGGGGTGGAGGGGGTGATCAAAGAGCGCATCGGCGGGCGCCTGCTCCATAATATGTCCCTTATACATCACCGCCACCTTGTCGCACAGATAGCCGACCACATTCAAATCATGGGAGATAAACAGATAGCTCAGTTCCAGTTGGCGCTGTAGATCTTTCAACAGGTTGATAATCTGGGCCTGGATCGAGACATCCAGGGCCGAAACCGGCTCGTCACAAATAATCAAAGTGGGCTCAACGCTTAAGGCGCGCGCAATGCCAATGCGCTGGCGCTGGCCGCCGCTGAATTCATGCGGATAGCGATCGCTGCTGGCCGGTGACATGCCGACCATCTTCAATAGTTTTTCGAGGCGCTGGTCCTGTTGCGCGCGGCTGTGAATACCGGCTATTTTGAGGCCCTCGGCAATGGACTGCCCGACGGTCATGCGTGGATTCAAAGAACCGTAAGGATCCTGAAAAATGATCTGTATTTCTTTGCGCAAGGGCTTCATTTCTTTTTCATCGAGCTGGGTAATATCCAGCCCGTTAAAGAGGATTTTACCGTGATCGGCATCTAACAGCTTTAAAATCAGACGGGCCACCGTGGTTTTGCCGCACCCGCTTTCACCCACCAGGCCCAGGGTTTTACCCTTTTCGATCTTAAACGATACGCTTTCCACCGCCCGGACCCAGCCGGTGATTTTTTGAAAAAAGCCCCTGCGGATCGGAAAGTATTTTTTAAGGTCTTCCACCTGCAAGATGGTGTTGTTATCTGAACCCATTGCATTCATTGGATCATCTCATTCGTTCATCAAAAAGGACCGGACAGCGGGCGCGGTGTCCGTCTTCATAATCGCACATTTGTGGATACTGCTCACGGCAGGTTTGGATAGCATGCCGGCAGCGCGGATGAAACGGACAGCCATCGGGCTTGTAAGCCGGGTTGGGAACCGTGCCCGGTATGCTGTAGAGCCGCTGTCCTCTCTTTTCACGATTGGGCAACGATGCCAGCAGCGCCTGGGTATAGGGATGTTTGGGTGTCTTTAAAACCGCCTCTTTTTTACCTTGCTCGGCGATAATGCCCGCATACATGACACAGATGCGGTCGGCCACTTTTGAGACCACGCCCAGATCGTGGGTGATATATAACACCGACATGGAACGTTCTTTTTGGATGGTTTCCAGCAGGCGTAAAATCTGGGCCTGAACGGTGACATCCAGCGCGGTGGTGGGTTCATCGGCGATGACCAGCTCCGGGTCACAGGCCAGCGCCATGGCAATCATTACCCGTTGGCGCTGACCACCGCTCAACTGATGCGGGTAATCTCTTAAGCGTTGGGCGGGATCGGCAATACCGACATCTTTTAAAAGCTGTTGGCTGCGCTGGACAACTTCATTCTGGGGTGCTGTCTGGTGAATCTGAATGGCCTCTCCGATTTGATCGCCGATGGTAAAAACCGGATTTAAGGAAGTCAGGGGTTCCTGGAAGACCATGCCGATCTGGTTACCGCGGATTTCCTGCATTTGGTTATCATCGAGATCCAGCAGATTTTGATCCCGAAATAATATCTGGCCTCCGGCAATTTCACCCGGTGGGATGGGGACCAGCCCCATGACGCTGAGCGCTGTGACGGTCTTGCCGCAGCCGGATTCACCCACCAGGCAGACCGTTTCTTCGCGGTCGACATCGAAGCTGACACCGTCCACTGCCCGGGCGACTTCATCCTCGCTGCGAAAATAAACCTTCAACTCTTCCACGGAAAGCAATGCTTTATTATCTGTCATCTGTAGAACTCATGAATACTAAAATATATTAAAAAATACCGCCTCGAA